>DATCMY010000365.1:0-3059 GCA_036565505.1 Hanamia sp. | reverse complement strand
GCCTTACTATATTTCGCAAAGCGATTTTGAAATAATTTTTAATCATGAGTATAATTAAATTTTACTTTTTTTGATAACTTCCCGCCACTTTGTATAAAAAATTAATGCCACGAATTTTTTGATTGATGATCAGTATTTTATGAAATGAAAAAAATAAAAGTTGTACGGTTTTGATACACCTTGTGTTTCGGTATCGATACAAATAATATTTATAAAAATTTTTCAGGTAAATAATAATATTTTATTCACTTCGCAAACTATCCACCGGGTTTGCCATCGCTGCTTTTATTGCCTTGAAGCTCACCGTAAATAATGCAATTAAAATGGCCACTGCACCTGCAATGGCAAACATCCACCAACTTATGGTTATCCTATAAGCAAAATCCTGCAACCACTTATTCATTGCCCACCATGCAACAGGTGTAGCTAATACAATCGATACAAATACTAGTTTTAAAAAGTCTTTTGATAATAATTGAACAATGCCCGGAACACCAGCACCCAATACTTTTCTGATACCTATTTCTTTAGTTCTTTGTTCTGCAGTAAAAGTTACAAGGCCAAATAAACCAAGGCAGGCAACTAAGATGGTAAGCCCTGCAAAAATTCCCAATATAAGACCCATCTTCTGTTCGGCTTCATATGTTTTCTGGACTCTTTCATCAAGAAATGAATAGCTCATTGGGCCTTCAGCAGACAAAGAAGCCCAATTCTTTTTCATAGTTGCCAACAAGCCTGCAATGTCTTTTGTATTTACTTTTACGATCATAGTTCCTGCACCATGCCCCAATAACATTACCAGGGGTGAAATAAGCTCATGCATTGATTTAAAATGAAAATCTTTTACAACTCCAATTACATGGTAGCTTTTTTGGATACCGTTATTATCTCTGCTTGAAATGATTTTATCCAGTGCATTTTGTCCCAGACCCATCGCTTTAGCTGCAGTTTCATTTATAATGATACCGCTGGAATCTGTTCCGAAATCTTTTGAAAAGTTGCGGCCGTAAACCATTTTCATACCTAAGGTGCCCAGGTAGTTATAATCTACATCATACCTCAGCGTCTTTACCAATTGAGCCTGATTATTTCTCGGGTAAATAAAATAATTATTCCCATAACTGTCGCCTGCAGGCAAATATCCGGAAATAGTCACGTTTACAACACGTGGAAGCTGCAATATTTCATTATAAAATGCATCCTGGTTTTTTCCCAGCAACCATGTTTCCGGTAATACAATTACCTGGTTTTTATCATATCCTAATTTTACATTTTGAATGTAAGCGAGTTGCCTGTAAACAATGGTTGTGCCTGCAATAAGTACAATGGAAATAAAGAACTGGAATACCACCAGCCCGCTCCTTAATCCCAAAGTTTTTTTGCCGGAGGAAAATTTTCCTTTAAGTACTGTAACGGGTTTAAATGAAGAAAGAAAAAAAGCGGGATAACTGCCTGCAAAAATACCTATGATAATAACGAAGAGCAACAAGCCAGGTAATATCCAGGGATTACTTGTAAACTGAAGGGATAAATCTTTGCCGGAAAAACTATTGAAGAATGGTAAAGCAAGGTTTACAAAAACAATTGCCAACACTAAAGCAATTGCTGTCAGTAAAATTGATTCTATTAAAAATTGGCGCACTAATTCCATTTTTAAAGAACCTAATACTTTGCGGATCCCTATTTCTCTTGCTCTTTTTGAAGCACCAGCTGTTGAAAGATTCATGAAATTAATACATGCAATCAACAGCATAAACAAAGCTATAGCGCTAAAAATATAAACATAACGAATATCACCTTCCGGCTCAAGATCATTCGTAAAATCAGAGTGAAGATGGATGTCAGTTAATGGCTGAAGATATAATCCGATATCATTACCTTTTTGTCGAAACTGAGCCATGCTTATTCCCATTCCCTACTGCAATTGCGGGCCTATATATTTATCGACAAGCTGTGGCAGTTTGGCCTCAAGCTTTTTATAATCATACCCTTTATTAAGCACGAGGTAAGTGTAATATCCTGATGTCATAAAAGAATTGGATGTGGCATCAGGCACATTTTTCATACTGGCAAAAAAGTCAAAATGAAAATGAGAATTAACAGGAACCTTATCAATTAACCCGGTAACCTTAAAAGATGTATTCCGGTCTTTAAAAGTCAATACCTTTCCTATAGGATCATTATTGCCAAAATATTTGTGAGCGATTGCTTCTGTAATCACGATAGTATTTGGTTGCTGCAAAGCAGTTTTTGGATCACCCTCTAAAAGGGGAAGTGTAAATACTATGAAAAAATTGGGATCAACATAAGCAAAGGCATCTTCCTTAAAACTTTTATCTCCATACACAACAATTGGTGAACCACCCTGCTGTAAACGGGTTGCTTGTTTTACTTCGGGATAATTATTTAAAAGCGTTCGGGCAACAGGAGGCATTACATTCGCCTCTTTTATTTTTTGACCTTCCACCGTCCCGCGAAAAACAACACGGACCATTTGATCAGCCTTTTTATTATAACGGTCGTAGCTTAATTCGTTTTGCACGAAAAGCATTATGATCAAACAGGTAGCAATGCCAATAGCTAAGCCAAAAATATTAATAGCTGAAAAAGCCTTGTTTCTCCAAAGATTTCTAAAAGCGATTTTGAAATAATTTTTAATCATAATTATAATTTTATTCACTTCTCAAACTCTTCACCGGGTTTCTTACCGCGGCACTTATGGTATTTGCACTTACTACTATCAGCGTTAGCAAGAGTATGATAAATCCTACCACTGCAAACAACCATACACTTATACTTTTATGATAATCATATTTTGCAAGCCAACTGTTCATCGTCCACCAGGTAATGGGTACAGCAATTACAAATGCGATCATTACAAGCTTTATAAATTCTTTTGAGATCATGATAAGCAATTGTTGTACGGAAGCGCCTAGTACTTTTCTGATTCCTATTTCACGAATTCTTTTTTCTATGGTAAATGAAGCCAGGCCGGCAAGCCCGATACAGCAAATGAAAATTGCCAAACTTGCAAAAATATTTGTAAGGCTGCTGATTAG
>DATCMY010000364.1:0-27535 GCA_036565505.1 Hanamia sp. | reverse complement strand
AACCAAATGAACATGCAATTGATGGGTACTATGGCTTCCTTTTCGTATATCTTGCATCTGCAAATTTAGTTAGATTTTTAGAAGCTAAAGCCTTGCCCTAAAGGGCATAGCTTGAACTAACGTATTGAGACCAGTCAATTTTATTTAATCAATAAATACCAGTAAACTATGAGGGCCATTATCCAGAGAGTTTTAAAGGCGGATGTAATTATTGAAGGCAGCATAAAATCTGAAATAAACAGTGGGTTATTGATTTTCATTGGCATTGAAGATGCTGATGATGAAGAAGATATAAAATGGCTAAGTAATAAAATTGTTAATTTACGCATTTTTGATGATGAAAATAAAGTCCCTAATATTTCAGTAAAAGATATTGATGGCGATATTTTAGCCGTTAGCCAATTTACTTTGCATGCTTCTACAAAAAAGGGAAACCGGCCTTCTTACTTAAAAGCGAGTAAAGCAGAAATTGCCATACCCTTGTATGAGAAATTTATTATTCAGTTAGCCACTGATCTAGGCAAAAATATATTTACCGGCAAATTTGGGGCAGATATGAAAGTGGAGTCGGTGAATGACGGGCCGGTAACGATCTGGATTGACACGAAAAATAGAGAATAATCTATCACACTAATTTTATCGAATTACACTAATTAAAGCTTTTTCTATGACAGAGTTGTTATACAAAAATGAATCTTTTAAAATCATTGGGATATGTATGGAAATTCATCAAACTTTAGGAATGGGTTTAAAAGAAATTAATTATAAAGATGCAATGGAAATCGAATTCATAGAACACAATATTCCTTATGAAAGAGAAAAAAGATTTACAGTAAAATATAAAGAGAAGATTTTACGGAACCCTTATTCTGCGGATTTCCTTGTATATAGTTCAATTATTTTGGAAATAAAATCAGTAGCTTCAATAATTCCTACACACGTTGCCCAAGCTATAAGTTATTTATCTGTATCAAAACAAAAATTGGGTATGGTCATCAATTATGGTGAAAAATCACTTGTATGGAAACGTGTCGTTTTTTAAAATTTGTGTAATTCGTTCTAATTCGTGTAATAAAACAAACTAATTATGACTATTCAAGAAGCCCAAACCAAAGTTGATAACTGGATAAAAACCGTTGGTGTCAGATATTTTGGGGAGCTCACCAATCTCGGAATTTTAATGGAAGAAGTGGGTGAATTATCCAGGCTAGTGGTAAGAATTTATGGAGAACAATCATTTAAAGAAAATGAAAAAAATAATAAACTCAGTGATGAAATGGCCGATGTGCTTTGGGTTTTAATTTGCCTTGCCAATCAAACTGGTGTTGATCTTACAGATGCATTGCAGAAGAATTTTGAAAAGAAAAGTATGAGGGATATGGAGAGGCATAAGAGGAATGAAAAATTACTTTGAAATATTTTAGTTACATCCGTAAATCTTACTTAACATCAGATTGTTGCTATACACAACAAAATTTTCTTTTTCTCTTTTACATTTATCTTTGCCGTCTATGGCAAATGAATCAAATAATTTTAGTGAGATAATTGCACATTGCAAAGAATACGGCTACATTTTTCCTTCCAGCGAAATTTATGATGGCTTAAGTGCTGTTTATGATTACGGGCAAAACGGCGCTCAGTTAAAAAAGAATATCCGCGATTACTGGTGGAAAAGTATGACGCAGCTTCATGAAAATATTGTAGGAATTGATGCTGCAATTTTTATGCATCCTCTTACGTGGAAAGCGAGCGGACACATAGACAATTTCAGTGACCCAATGATTGACAATAAGGATAGTAAAAAAAGATACCGTGTTGATCATTTGATAGAAGCTCATGCAGAAAAACTGGCGCTTGAAGGAAAAAAAGAAGAAGAATTCGCCCTGCTAAAAAAAATGGATGAATTATTAGCTGCCGATGATTTTGCCGGATTAAAAATATTAATTGAAGAAAATAAAATAAAATGTGAAGTTAGCGGAACCAGCAACTGGACTGATGTGCGCCAGTTTAATTTAATGTTTGCAACAGAATTAGGAAGCGTTGCAGAAGAAGCCAATACCATTTATTTACGCCCTGAAACGGCACAGGGAATTTTTGTAAATTTTCTGAATGTGCAGAAAACAGGAAGGATGAAAATCCCTTTTGGAATAGCACAAACAGGGAAGGCTTTCAGGAATGAAATAGTTGCCCGGCAATTTATTTTCCGCATGCGCGAATTTGAACAAATGGAAATGCAATTTTTTGTGAAGCCCGGCACAGAAATGGAATGGTATAATTACTGGAAAACTGAAAGATTAAAATGGCACGAAAGCCTGGGTATTCCCGCAGCAAAACTTCGCTATCACGATCATGTAAAACTGGCGCATTATGCCAATGCAGCAGTTGATATTGAATTTGAATTTCCTTTTGGTTTTAAAGAACTGGAAGGCATTCATTCACGCACCGATTTCGATTTGAAACAGCACCAGGAATTAAGTAAAAAGAAATTACAATATTTTGATAACGATTTAAAAGAAGATGGCAAACCTATTGGAAATTATATTCCATTTGTAGTGGAAACATCTGTAGGTTTAGATCGTTTGTTCCTAACCGTTATAAGCGTTGCTTATGCAAATGAAAAATGGAAAAAAGAGGACGGAACAGAAGACAGCCGTGTTGTTTTAAGAATTCCGGCAAAAATTGCTCCTTATAAATTAGCCATACTTCCACTGGTAAAAAAAGACGGGCTTCCTGAAATAGCCAAACAATTAATGAATGAATGCAAACAAAGCTTTCATACTTTTTATGAAGAGAAAGACAGTATTGGCAAGCGATACAGAAGAATGGATGCGATAGGAACTCCGTTTTGCGTTACGATAGATCACCAGACGAAAGAAGACAATACAGTTACCATCCGTTTCAGAGACACGATGTTGCAGGAAAGAATTTTATTGGCAGATGTGAGGAAAATCATTAATCAATATATTGAAAACTAAACGGAGCTGATTACTAATTCCTGTTCCTCAGCAGCCCAAATAAAAACATGGATTTTTATTACTCATATGCTTTCTTTATTCGAAGTAATTAAAGATAACATTTCCAAAATTTCATTTAAGATTATCCGTACAATTCAAGATGAATTGATTTTTTATCATACCCTAAAGCAATAATTTTTTTACGTGCATCATCAACCATAGCTTTCCAGCCGCACAAATAAAAAGATGTAGGTTTTAGATTTTCCAAACCTTCACATGCTTCATTATTTTTTTTACAAATTTCTTCATAAAGGCTGTGCACGTACCCGGTATGTCCCTCCCATTCTTCGCGGCTGAGTGTAGGCAGGTAAGTAAAATTTTCCATCCGGCTTTCAAGCGCCTTCATCTCTTCATGATATAAAAGATCTTTACTGGTGCGGCAACCAAAAATGAGGTAAACATTTTTATGAGAAATATTATGCAGATGCATAAAATTAAGCATGCTCCTGAAAGGCGCAATACCAGTACCTGTGCAAATGAAGAATAAATCTTTTTCTATTTTTTCCGGTAGGGTAAACACGCCCTGCGGTCCACGGAACGAAAGTTCGCTACCCACTTTTACTTCATTGAATAAATAAACGGTTCCTGCACCGCCTTCCAATAACACAATTAATAATTCAAATACATTAGTACCATCGGGCCAGCTTGCTATGGAATAACTACGCCATCTTTTGTTTAAATGTTCATGAATTGGGAGATCGAGTGTAACAAATTGTCCTGGCTTGAAATCAAAAGACTCCAGTTCATTCACTTTAATAAAAAAACGTTTGGTGTTGTAAGTTTCATCTTCAATGCGTATAACCGTTCCCGTACGCCAGGGTTGTAATGCCATGTAGTTTAATTTTTTTTGAAAAATACAAATGATATTCCCAACCAGAAAAAAAAATTTAGTTGTTACAACAAATGGCGAAATATTGATCCATTTTTGAAGCTCATAATAAGTATTATATTTCTACCCGTATCTCCTTCCAACTACCGATTGCCGCAATCCCTTTAAACGCACCGGGCCTCATCTGCAAGGCTTTATAAACAGGGTAAGAAAATCATACTTTCCACTTAAATTATCCTTTTCTTACACATGATTTTTGAAATACAAATATTTTTAGCTGATATTATTTATCTGCTTATCTTACAAATAGAATTTTCTCTAAAAATATATATTTGTTGATTCTGAATTAATCCAATGATGAATATTAGTTTTTTAAAAAACTAAAAAGAATACAGATTGAACATGTTTTTTTAAAGAGAAGTAAATAATTGATGGCTTGATTTTCAATCAATTTGTATTTGTTTTTTATCAACATATTAAATAATGAAGAAGATTCTTCCCCTTTATTATATTTTTTTATTTTTGACATTGCTTCGATCAGATGCAACTGCAGATCCTACCGTACCATTTTTTCTCCAGCAATATGATAACAGAAATGGTCTATCTAACAGTTCCATCAATTATATTTTTAAAGATGCGGGTAATTTATTGTGGGTGGCAACCTGGGATGGCTTGAATATGTATGATGGTAATATTTTTCATGTATTTAATTACAGTAAAGAAAATGATTTTAAAAGCATAGGCAGTAATGTTATTCAACAGGTGACTGAAGACAAAACCGGAAATATATGGATTACCACCATTGAAGGTATTTCGCGGTATGAAAAAATTACAGGTAAATTTTACAATTATTTCTATAATCAATATCATCAAAGCAGGGTAAGTGAGCGGGAATATGCACTGGCTGTTGATACTGCAGGAATGGTGTATTGTCTGAACCAAAAATCCGGGCTAAGCCTCTATGATGAAAAGGCTGATACTTTTCTTAGTTGTGCTTTACCACCACAAAAATCAAAGATCAGTAAGCTTGCCTTTGATGAATCCAACCGCTTATGGATATTAAATGCAAACGGCGAGATGAATGTGTTTTCAGAAACCGGCCATCAATTTAAACAATTGCGTACTTATAGTGAAAGGGTGCCCATTGTTAATTTTTTTAATGTCAACCACAAGCTTTTCTATTCTACTTCCGATGATCGGTTATTTGCCATTCCAGGAGGTACACTCATTCAAAAGCAGGTGATGCAAATGAGTCGCCCCATTACCTCTATGATTTTTTATAAAGAGCATTACCTGCTTGCTTGGTCTACAAAAGGTTATGGTGTTTTTGATACCAATTTTCAATCTTCTGATTTTCTAAATCATGAAATGCAGCAAATGAAGGATATCAAGGTTACTTCGTGGGCATTGGGCAGTGAAGATATTTTATGGTTTGGAACTGATGGAAACGGGCTTATAAAAATTTATCCCAATACAAAATCCTTTGGAACTATTACTACATCCGATAATGGAATGCCCTATAATAAATCGGTGAGAGCCTTTTGTGAAGCCAATGGAAATTTATGGATCGGCACTAAAGGAAGCGGAATTATTAGTATTAAAAATTTTTGGCAACCTAATACAGTTCGTCCGGAAAACAAACAATATTTTTTAGCTCCTTCAAAGCTTGATAATAATTCTGTTTATGCATTAAAAAAAGGAAATGATGAGTTGATCTATATCGGAACAGATGGCAAAGGGATTGGAGTATATGACCTGAAAAATAAACAATTTCATAAATGGTCAGATATAAAGGGAAATTCAAATTATCCTGAATTTGGATCTGTATACGCCATCAAGCAAGATCCTGATAATTCTTTGTGGTTAGGTACCAGTGGTTATGGTCTGATACATTTAAAAATCAACAGAGAAAAAGATGGAAAACTTTCCCTTGAATTCCTGGAAAGGTTCACTTTTAATAATACCAATTCCGGACCCGCAAACGATATTATATACTCCCTGACTGATGGTGATAAAAATCATTTATGGATTGGTTGCCGTTATGGCGGCCTTAGCTTGTTAGATAAGAATACCCGGGTATTTAAGACATTTAAGGCTTTCACTTATGAAGGAAGCCTCTCGAATAATGATATATTATCTCTTTTTAAAGATTCGCATAACAGGATTTGGATCGGCACCAGTTATGGTCTTAATTGGATCAATAATGCAGACGGTTCAAAGAAAAATCCCATTTTTCAAAAGCTTACCACTTCCAATGGCCTCCCTAATAATACCATTCATGCTATAGAGGAAGATAGTTCAGGGCACATATGGGTTAGTACAAATAAAGGTCTGGCAAAAGTGAACCAGGCAGGTATGAAAGTTTCGTTTTATCAACAAATGGACGGATTGCAAAGTAATGAATTTTGTGATGGTGCCGTATGGAAAGATCAGGCAGGCAATGTCTTTTTTGGTGGCACTTATGGCTTCAATCATTTTCTTCCTCAAAACATCCATAAATCAGCCTGGCAGCCGAACTTGCTTTTAACCGGCATTTTGGTTGGTGGCAAAAATATTGAGGAAAATGGTTTTAATGTCCTTGATACAGGCAGTAAAAAACCCCTTGATTATTCAATTGGCAGAAAGGATAATTTTTTTGAACTCGATGTAAAAGCGATCAGTTTTTTAAATGCAGAGAAGTGTGAGTATGCCTATTATTTAGAAGGGTATGATAATGCATGGCACTATGCCGGCAACGCGGGCAAAATTGTTTATAGTAATATTTTGCCCGGCAATTATGCTTTAAAAATAAAATGGAGTAATGGAGAAGGTACATGGACCAAAGAAATACCGATTTTAACGCTGGAAGTAAAACAATATTTCTGGCTGACTCCCTTTTCTTTTTTAGTGTATGCATTATTTATTTCTATAGTTGGGTATGTTATTTATAAATACAGAAAAAATAAATTGGAGATAAAGCATCAACTAGCTGTAGAACATTTGATGCGTACCAAAGAAGAAGAGATACATCAAAACAGGCTGGGATTTTTTACCAATATTGCCCATGAACTGCAAACTCCCTTAACATTGATAATGGGAAGTGCTGAAAGATTTATGGATAAAACGGCTTCAGTAAAAGAGCAAAAGGATAGACCTTATTTTTTATCCCTCATTCATCAGCAGGCATCCCGGCTTACTTACCTTGTACACCAGTTACTGGAATTCAGAAAAGGAGAAGCTGGCTTTTTTAAAAACCAGTTTAGGTATATGAATATTTCTGAATTGTTGCAGAACCTCGCTGAGCCATTTGTACCCTTAAGTGAACAAAATGAGATGGAATATGAGCTCAATATTTCCCCGGGAATAAACGGTTGGGTTGATAAGGATAAACTGGAAAAAATTATTTTTAATCTTTTATCCAATGCATTTAAGTATTCTGGAAAAAATGAGCAGGTAGTTTTTTCTGCTAATGAAAATTTGCTTACAAAAGAGTTAGAAATAAATGTGATTAATTCAGGATCGAAACTGCCAGAAGGGAAACTAGATCAGCTATTTGAAAAATTTTATGTAGTAAGTCCCAATAACTCAGATTGTGAAAAATTCGGAACGGGTATTGGCCTGGCATTTACCAGGCAACTGGTTACTTTACTTAATGGAAATATACATGCAAGTAGTAAAAATGGAATGATCACATTTAGCGTATTTCTTCCTTTAAATGCTGAGCAATCCGAAGGAGACCGTTTAGAAAATACGCAAACCATCAATGGCAAACCTTCTTATTTATACGAGACTATCACTTCTTATTCAGAACCTGTTTATGCTGTTTCCACTATAGAAAATAATAAACAGGCTATTATAGAGAACTTACTGAAACAGGATAAAAAAAATGTATTGATCGTTGAGGACGAGCCGGAAATTCGCTATTTATTAAAAGATATCTTGAAAGATGAATATACCATTTACGAAGCGGAGGAGGGCAGAAAAGCGTTGGAACTAATTGATAAAATTTTGCCGGATATTGTTATATGCGATGTGATGATGCCTAATATGAATGGCCTTGAACTATGCAATAAAATAAAAAATTCCCCTTCAACCTGCCATATACCTGTTATTATATTGACAGCACGGGGAAGCGAAGATCATCACATGGAAGGATATGAAGTGGGTGCTGATGCATATATAGCAAAGCCTTTTCATACTGCACACTTAAAATTGCGTGTACGGAAATTACTTGAATACCGGCAAAAATTGCTGAACCTGTTTAAAAATGAACGGGCGGCTCCTGAAATGTTGGTAGAATCTGACCTGGCAGAAGTAGATAAAGTGTTCCTGACAAAACTAGTAAAGGTTATTGATGAAAACCTTAACGAGGAGGCACTTAACGCTGAATTTCTTGAAAAATCATTTTGCCTGAGTAAAATGCAATTGTATCGTAAATTAAAAACCATGACCGGGATGACGCCTGGTGAATTCATTAAACACATCCGTATTAAGCAGGCAGCAAATCTTCTTGCTTCTACCAGTTTAAATGTAACTGAAATTTTCTACCGGACAGGTTTTAATAACCAATCCTATTTTTTCAGAGAATTCAAGAAGCGATATAATTGTGCACCAAATGAGTATAGAGAACAGCAAACTGTAAAAAGTTTATAATTAAATATTGGGCAAATTCATTCATATTTTTTGTGTTGAATTTTTATTTTCAAATATTTTTGAAAATTATATTTTGAAAAAATAAAGCTATTGCAGTTACCACGGATGTGACATTTTTTTTAACAATTTAATTCCCTGGTAATTTTTATTTCTTTTTAATCCCCACAGCCTTCAAATCAAATTTTAACGTAAAAATCTTCATTTTTCACTCAAATTGTAATCATAGTACAGTAAAATGTTAGCATAGTGCATAAGCTCTCTTTGCATAAAAGATAGTTTTGGTTTTCAATTGCTTCATATGTTAACAGGTAAAACGAGATTGCCGTTTTTTTTACTTTGTATTTCAATTTTATTTAATTGCTCATTCGCCAACAGTCAGCAACTATCACTTAAAATTGCCGGTGATGATCAGGCAGGTTTTCATGTTGATATATATAATGGCTATCATTTGGTGGTTACTAATACAGAAGAATTTTCTCTTCAATTGCATAATCATGATTTGAGTACTGCTGCAAACCTGCAACATTGGACAGGCCAAAAATGGACTGGTAATGAAAATAGTATCATCTTAAAAAGAGATTCTTATATACCAGAATTTGATGCTAACCTTTCAGTTTCTGTAACCTACCAGGTAGTAAATGCTAATGTTATAAAAAAGACGATTGAGTTGTTTCAACCATCCATGCCGGGCATGTTATATATATTAAAAGAAACAGCAAGGCCTGCAGAAAAACCCAGGCGATATGTAACTTTCGAATACGATAGTTTTCCAGGGGGCTTAGTTCATGAAATGTTTCCATCGGCAGGATTTATTACCCCTGATAATAATGTAGTTGGTTTTTTAACAGACGCAGGTTATAAAAATCAGTACACAAGAAATACACGTCGCCGGTTTAGCGGACGTGGAGGTGGATTTGTAGGCATGCGCCGGCTACCTGATCCTAATTTATATTCTATTGCCAATTTATCAGATAGGGCAAAAAATATCAATTATATCAGGCAAACATTTGGTGAAATGTACAACCTTGATGCTGGAAGTGAAACCGTATTAAAGATACCCGCAGATTATAAAAAAGAAGGCAATGCAGAAGTGGAGAAAAAAAACGGGATTATTTCAATTACCGGACATCCCGGAGGCAGGGCCGGCTTGGAATTTATTGCACCATTTAAAGATCAAAAAATATATACCATTTCATTTTTATGCAAAGGAAATACACCCCTGGCATTGAAACTATTTAGAGTTAAGAACGGTCAAAAAACCCTCGAACTGGAAGATGGTGTAAAGTACATTGATAACTTTCCTGCGGTAGATAGCGAATGGACACTTTTTAAAGGAAGTATTTTAGTTCCTTATATTGAAAATGACAGTGTATCTATGTTTATTGGTACGCAATCAGGAAAAGAATGTGAGTTACAAATAAAAGACCTGCAAATTGTAGAACATCAACCACAAATTGAGCCTTACAATATTCTTCCGCTTGGCGAAAAAGCAACAAAAACTACTTATGTTTTTGTTGAGCCGTGGAAATCGCATCAGCAATTTATGATATCATCACAGTCACGCTTAGCCGAAGGAAAAGGTTTCAAAGGATCGCTGATTGAAAAAATGTTGTATGCCAATTTCAATATGCTTACCTGGATCACCGATGTAAACGATTTTACACCGTTTAATGTTCCCAATATGAATTATGCTCCGGATATGTACAACCGTGACTGCTTTTTTTCCACAGTCTCTACTTATAATAAGAAATTGAATCTTTCCCTTTGGGAACAATGGGGCAAAACACAAACACCTAGAGGGGGTATTGGTACTATTATCACACCGCTTATGGGTTCGGTAGAGGCCAAAGACAATGAAGCCACTATCGAATGGCTGATATGGGCAATGATGAACAAGCGCCGGTTCGGTGTTAAACTTCCGCAGGATAAAATTAAAAAAACAGTTGATTATGTGTTAAATGAATTTGATTCTACAGGCGATGGTATATGCCGCTCTCATTTTCCTCTTTGCCAGGTTGATATCATAGATTTTAAACGAAAGACTGATCGGCTTGCAGTAAATCAGGGGATGCTTTCGATTGCGCTGAGGGTTATAAAAAAACTAGGGTTTCCTGTTTCAGAATCCCATATCGAAAAAGCTGAACAGGGATATCGTAATTTTTATGATACTAAAAGGAAACACCTGCTGTATGACAAAAAATATCCGGATCTTATTTCTGTTACCGATCTTGAACCTGAATTTTATTCCCTCTGGTTATTTAATCGCCCAATTCTTACCGACAAGATGGTTATTAATCATCTTAATCAAATTCCTATACTTAACAAAGTATCAAATTCTCCGCACCCTGAATATGGAACTACAGCACCTATTTTAATACGTCTAACAAAAGATAAGCAAGGATATGCATATCTAAGCAAAGATTATCAGCCTTTCGAAAAATTCGGAGAAGAAAATTATTCTGACGGAAAGAATGATGGGTTTTATTATAATGGCGGCAGTTGGTTCAGGGCAGAGTATTGTGCTTATGTAGTAGGATTAAAACATGGCTGGACAAAAGCAAAAATGCTGATGGAAAACAGGGTATGGGCAGAAATTTACCTAAATCCTAAATGGCCATTCAGTAAAGAATTTATTCCTACAAAATGGACCACAACCGATAGCTGGTGGACATCTACCAGGGGATTGTGCTGGAATGTTTTTATACTAATGGCCGATGAAGTAGCAGGATTAAGAACTCCAGAAATGGATCCTGATTATAAAAAATCAAAAGCAAAATAAGTTATCACAGAATGATGCTTTTGGAGTATCAGAAATGACCATCAATCAAATTATTAACCCATTAAATTATCAATACAAAAATGAAAAAATAAATCTCAAAAATGTTATTCAACAAAAGCGTTTATACAAGGGAGTTATAAATGATATGAGTAACAAAAACTGCTTAAAAAACAATACTCAATTCTTATCAGGATTAAGACCTTAATTTTTTAATATTAAAACATTGCAAGTATGAAAAAAAAATTTATGAATATCACGGGTATCCTCCCAAAATATTTTTCACCGGGCTTAAAAATTACGCTTTGCTGCATTATAATGGCAATGGCACAAGGGCAGGTAAACGCACAGGAAAAACAAACCTCCACAGCTACTGCTGACAAAAAGATATCAGGGAAAATAGTTTCTGCAACTGGCGAGCCATTAATAGGTGCTACGGTTGGCATAAAAAATACTACCAACAGAACAACCACCGATGCTGATGGAAATTTCGAATTATCAGTCCCCGGTAATGCCATATTAGAGATTACACACGTGGGCTATAAACAGCAGGAAATTTCTGTTTCAGGCAAAACAAATTTCCAGATCAATTTGGAAGCATCAGAAATTACCATGAGTGATGTGGTTGTGGTCGGTTATACCAGTCAAAAAAAATCATCATTAACGGGCGCCATTACAGCTGTAAATATGAGCGATCTGAAAGAACGAAGAGTATCTGATGTAGCGCAATTGTTACAAGGGCAGGTAGCAGGCGTACAAGTAACCCAAAGCACCGGAGCGCCTGGTGATGGTATTAATATCACCATCCGTGGTGTTGGAACATTTGCCGGCAGCAGCCCGCTTTTTATTGTAGACGGTACTCCTTCCACTGATATTTCGTGGTTAAGTTCGGCAGATATAGCAACCGTAACTGTTTTAAAAGATGCAGCCGCAGCGGCAATTTATGGCGCAAGAGCTTCTGGTGGTGTAATTGTAATTACTACCAAAGGTGGGGTGAAAGGAAAATCCAACATTGATATTAGCTATTATAATGGTATTCAAAAGGTGACCAATCTTCCTAAAATGCTCAATGCTACTCAGTACATGAATAAAATGGAAGAAAGCTGGAACAATTCAGGCTATAGCGGTACAAATCCTTATACAGCCGATAAATCAAGAACCGATCTTGCAAACACAGATTGGTTAAATGAATTATTTGTACTGGGTAATTCCCAAAACCTCGAATTATCTACCAGTGGCGGAAGTGATAAAATTCAATACCTTATTTCCGGCGGGTATTATCGCCAAAATGGCATTGTAATTTATAATAATGATAAATATCAGCGCCTTAATTTAAGAACAAATATTAATGCCAATGTTACTGATCGTTTTACGGTAGGCATCAACTTACAACTTTCTGATGCAACTCAGGATAAAATGTCCTCAAGTGGCGATGCACCCGGAGTTATACGACATGCTTTTATACGGCCACCGGTAATACCAGTTTATAAAGACAAAAGTGATCCAACTTACTCCGCAGCAGATCCATATACCGATCTTCCTTTTTACTCGCAAAATGTAGAAGCAAACGGTGGCTGGGACGGCAGTAAAAACATATATGAATTCAGCTCCAATCCTATTGCTCTTGCCTATTTTACCAATGATCAACGTAGCAACTTTAAAACCTTTGGTAATATTTATGCTGAATATGCTTTTTTAAAAAATAAAGAATTAAAATTTAGAACCAACCTGGGTGTTGATTTAAACATGACACATAATAAAGCATTCAACCAAAATTTTGGAGATAATGATGGCGGAGGTGCAACAATAGATCAGGGTACAGGTCGTCAAAATCGCCCTACCAATTTAAATGAAGACCGGGGACAGGAAACTACTATTACCTGGAATAATACACTTAACTATAGTAAAAAAATAAATAAACATTCATTCAGTGCTTTGGTGGGTAGCGAATTTATCACCAATTATTCATCTTCTATAGGTGCATCCAGAGCAAGGTTTGATTATACAACTTCAGCATTTCAATACATAGATTTTGGTGGTACACAATTGGATGTTTGGAACGGAGGTGGTGCATCGCAGTGGGCATTGTTCTCTTTATTTGGGTCTGTAAATTATAATTTCGATAACCGTTTCTTTGCAACTGCCAGTCTAAGAGAGGATGCTTCATCACAGTTTGCTAAAAATAATCAAGAGGCATTGTTTCCATCGGTATCTGCCGGTTGGAGGATTTCGCAGGAAAAATTTATGCAGAACGTAAACTGGATATCCGATCTGAAATTAAGAGCAAGTACAGGAAAATTGGGTAATCAATCCGGACTTAATAATTATAATTCCCTTACTACCTATCGCAGGTTAGGCGATCAATATGTAATAAGCCGTTATGGTAATCCCGATTTGAAATGGGAAACTACCCAACAAGATAATATAGGATTAGATTTAGGCTTGTTTAAAAACAAAGTTTATATTTCTGCGGATTATTTTAAGAAAACAACTTCTGACATTTTATTACCACTAAGTTTACCTTCCTTAGTTGGTGATGTTCAGGCAACAATGGTAAATGCAGGAATTGTAACTAATAAGGGTTTTGAATTAGCAATTAGTTATAAAAACGATGACCACGCATTTAGATATAATGTAAATGCAAATATGGCTACCGTGTCAAATATGGTGAATAGGTTACATCCTAATTTACCAAGCATAACCGGTGCAGTTACTAAAACAGAAGCCGGCCATCCATTAAACGCATATTATGGATATCAAATGACCGGTATTTATCAGACCCAAAATGAAATAGATGCTTATTTAACTGGTGCTCCTCATCCTGATGTTAAACCAGGTGATATCAAATTTAAAGATTTGAATGGCGATGGTATCATCAACGATAACGACCGCACTTATTTGGGCGATCCCAATCCACGGCTTACTTACGGATTAAATTTAACCGCCAGTTATAAGGGCTTTGATTTTTCCGTATTTTTTCAGGGAGTACAAGGTGTAGAAAGATTCAACGATCTTAAAAGAATCATTGATTATGATACCCGCCCCTTTAATCACACAGTAGCAACATTAAATGCATGGCATGGCGCGGGTACAAGCAATACCATACCAAGATCAACATTTAATGACAATGGCAGCAGTAAGGTTTCCAGTATTTTTATAGAGGATGCTTCTTATCTAAGGCTTAAAAATATTGAGATTGGTTATACACTATCTTCTTTATTCGGTAAATCAAACACTGGATTTAAAAATGTAAGATTGTATATATCTGCCCAAAACCTCTTTACCATAACCAAGTACACAGGGTTGGATCCGGAATCTGTTGCCTTGATCGATCAGGGTACTTATCCTCAATCAAAAGCATTTTTATTTGGTATCAATATTAAGTTATAATTCACCTCTTTAAAAAAATTAAATATGAAATCAATTTATAAAATTCTGGTTGCACTACTGGTAATCATTAGTGCTGTCAGTTGCAAAAAAGAATTGTATAAAACACCGATAGGGACATTAACTGCTGATGTAATTAATACTGACCCTAAACTGGAAACAGTAAAAAGTTCTGTATTATCTTCTTACCAATTACTTTCCAGCACGCTTAATATCATTGGCAACTGGGGATGGGATGATGGAACAGTGCTACGCAATGATTTTATAATGCAGGATATCGCTTCCGGCGATATGCAAAAAAAATGGAACCCCGATGGCGATCAGGCCTGGATGGACCAGTTTGCTGATTTTAGTTTTACCGCATCCAACGGCGGTTTTAATGGCCAATGGACTTATGATTATGAAGGAATATCAAGGTCTAATGTTGCTATCAGTTATTTAACCGATACGGCAGTCACCAATAAAATTGGTATTGATGAACCAACAAGGAAAAACTTATTGGGCCAGGTTTATTTTCTTAGAGCTTTTTATTATTTCGACTTAGTGAATTTATTTGGTGATGTACCATTATTAACAAAACCATTGAAAAGTTTTTCTGAAGCTTATGACGTAGCAAAAAGAGAAACAAAGGCTAATGTTTATATACAGATCAGTAAAGACCTCGATTTGGCTAAAACTTTATTACCTGATGGTAAATATTCTGATGCGATAGAAAAGTGGAGGGTATCGAAAGGAGCAGTGATGGCTTTACAGGCGAAAGTTGCATTATATAACCAAAAATGGACAGACGTTATCAGTATTATAAATGAAATGGAAAGCTTAAATTATTACAGTTTGGATGCCAATTATTTTGACAACTTTAGTATAGCGAAAAAATTTGCAGAAAACGAAGTGATATTTGCTTACAACCATGAATCGTTAACAACTCCAAGAACCGGTAATGGGCTTTGCGCTTTAGCAGGTTGGGGATTTATTGCACCCACTGCAAATTTCATAAATGAATTTGAAGCCAACGATCCAAGATTAGGTTATACAGTAGATGTTGCAGGCCAAAATGTTTACAAAATATTTGGCGAATTAAACAGCGATAATAAGGGTAATGATGATGCAGCCAGTAACAAAATATATATACGCTGGGCTGATGTAATGCTTTGGAAAGCAGAAGCATTAAATGAGACAGGCGATTATGCTGCGGCTGTTACGCTTATCAATAAAGTAAGGCAGCGTGCAAGATTAACCATTACAGTTAATGGCACCTTCCCACCAGTAGGAACACTCCCGGACAGGGATATTACCTCCACAGATAAAACACAAATAAAAAATTGGCTGATACATGAAAGAAGAGTGGAATTAGGTTTTGAATCACAAAGATTCAATGACCTTAAACGCTGGGGTTTAGCTAAAAGTTTTTTAACCGGACTTGGTAAAAATTTCCAGGATAAAAATTATCTCTATCCAATTCCACAAGGCGAAATTGATAAATCTGGCGGAAGCATAACCCAGAATCCCGGGTTTTAAAAATATAAATATGAAAAACGGAAAGGAGGTTAACTTAAAGTTTGAACAAAACTTTAAGTTAACCCCCTTTTATCCCCTTGTATCCTTCCTTAATCAGTAATATTTTATTGATCAGTAAAAGCTTTCCTGCAAAAAATCAATCTCAACAATATGCAACAAATTTTGAAAATGAAATGGGTAGTTTTCGTGGGTTGTGTAACTTTTTTAAATGCGACAGCTTGTAAAAAACAAAGTGGAAAGGTAGCACCTGTTCCGATGGTTGTTGCTCCACCAACCGTAGTTGCTTCAATCCTGAATACGGCTCATCTTGATAAGTTAGTCGTTCCCGTTATTTTCCCAAACGGAGAAACAGCGCAAGGAATATATATTTATTCAAATGCTCCTGATTATAAACCAGTGGCTGCAAGCGGAGAAGGTTTTACCTGTGTGGACGATGTATCCCGTGGAGTGTTATTTTATTTGAGAAGCCCTACGTTTTCATCCGATTCTTTGGTACAAAAGAAAGTTTATGGATTGCTTCGTTTTATCATCAATATGCAATCGGATAATGGTTATTTCTATAATTTTTTGCAAGCCGGAAATGTGATCAACAAAACCGGTATCACCAGTATCAATCAGCCTAAATGGTGGTCGTGGCGGGCACTTCAGGCACTTACAGAAGCCTACCCAATAATCAAATCAAAAAATGTATTACTTGCAAACAAGGTAGAAATAGTGGTTGATAAATTAATCAATGCTATTAAAAAAGATATGGTAAACCTGCCAAAAACTACCACACAGATTAAAGGCATTGATGTTCCCCAATGGTTACCCGAAGGTGCAGATCAGGCAACTATATTAATATTGGGATTAATTCCTTATTACCAAACGAGTGGAGATGTGGTTATTAAAACTTACATAAAGAAACTTGCAGACGGAATTATAATGACACAACTGGGAGATGCCAATCATTTTCCCTATAGCTGCTTTCTAAGTTCCGGCAATACCTGGCATGCATACGGCAGCGACGAAGCTACAGCGCTTTTTAAAACCGGCATTTTTTTACAAGATACCAGCTATATAGATAAAGCAATGTTAGAAGTAAATAATTTTTATCCCTGGTTACTAAATAATGGTTTCAAAAATTCTTTCGATGTTGCTCTACTCAACAATGTATATCAGCCTGAAAACTCAAAAGATTTTGAACAGATTGCTTATGGTATTCGCCCGATGGTCTTTGCCGCAATTGATGCGTATGAAATTACCAAGGATGAAAAATATGCAGATATGGCGGGCCATTTAGCCGCCTGGTTTCTGGGTAAAAATTCAGCGGCTACAGTAATGTTTTCCATTAATACAGGGCGTTGTTATGATGGCATCAATGCAGGCAATAATATCAATAAGAACTCAGGTGCCGAATCAACAATTGAAGCATTGTTGACTATGCAAAAGGTAAATAATTATCCATCCGTTAAAGCGGCAATGGACAAGTATAAATTATAACACAGGTATTTTAATTGGTATCACTTTAATTTTATTTATGAAAGATATAGCAAAACGCTTTGAAGAAAATCCATTGTTATCTCCTGCTGATCTTAAAGCCAGTGGAGATGGTCTTGAAATTACCTGTCTTTTAAATCCGGGCGTATTCCGATACCAGGATAAAAACTGGCTGATAGTAAGAGTAGCCGAAAGACCCGCACAAAAAGAAAATATCATTTCTTTTCCCATACTAACGGAAACAGGCAGCATTAAAATTATTGAAATCCCAAAAGATGATCCGGAATTAAATGCAACTGATGCAAGGGTAATCAACTATAAAGGAATTGATTATTTAACCACGTTATCTCACCTGCGATTACTTTGCAGCGATGATGGTGTCCGGTTTTATGAACCTGAAGGTTATCCAATGTTGGTGGGCGAAGGTAGGTTGCAAACATTTGGCGTAGAAGATTGCAGGGTTGCTTTATTGGATGACATTTATTATCTCACATTTACCGCTGTATCTGACAATGGGGTTGGTGTTGGATTGCGTACCACAGTCAATTGGAAAAATTTTCAATCGCATGGAATGATTTTGCCACCACACAATAAAGACTGTGCGATTTTTAATGAAAAAATCAATGGATTGTATTACGCATTGCACAGGCCAAGTAGTGTGGATATTGGTGGAAATTATATCTGGCTGGCAGAGTCGCCGGATGGCATCCATTGGGGCAATCACCGATGCATAATAAAAACAAGGGAAGATACATGGGACAGCGCAAGAGTTGGAGCAGGTGCCGCACCCATTAAAACAGATCAAGGGTGGCTTGAAATTTATCATGGTGCTAATCAACAGCATCAATATAGCTTAGGGGCTTTTCTATTAGATCTTGATGATCCATCAAAAGTGATTGCCCGAACAGAAGTGCCTATCATGGTACCTTCTGCTACTTATGAACTAAGTGGATTTTTTGGCAATGTAGTATTTACCAATGGCCACATTGTACATCCCGACGGCGACACCATTACCATCTATTACGGCGCTTCCGACGAGTTTGTTTGCGGAGCACATTTTTCTTTAAAAGAAATTTTATCATTATTAAAATTCAATCATGCTTAATAAACTGAAGACAGAAATTAGTCATTTTAAAAGTCAGCCACACAATTTCCGAATCCTTGTTTTGACCAACATGGTTTACGCTATGGTGCTGCCGGTAATAGATATTTTCGTAGCTGCTTATGTAATGCGGAATTCGAATGATCCTGTGAAAGTGGTAATCTACCAGTTGACTATTTATACCGGGATACCACTCACTTTTCTTTTAAACGGATTTCTTTTAAAGCATTTCAATATCAAAAAACTTTACTCTGCGGGAATGATGCTCAGCGGTATATCTATGATGATCATGATGTCTTTGAAGACACTTAATTTAATGGGGATCGGCTTTGCAGGTATTACTATGGGTTTGTCGTTTGGCTTTTACTGGGCCAATCGCGATTACCTTGCCCTTGCCATAACCAATGATGATAACCGCAATTATTATTACGGCCTCGAAACTTTTTTTTATACCATTATTGCCGTCGTTATTCCTGTTGCAATCGGCTGGTTTATTGAATCAAAAGGCGGCGATGCACAGATACACACTGCATACCTTGCCTTAACCGGGGCTGTGTTTATCATAACCATTTTTGCATCCATGGTTTGCTTCAGGGGTACCTTTAAAAATCCAGAACAAAAAAAATATGTATTTTTTAAATTTCATCCGCTGTGGTATAAGCTGTTGTCATTAGCTTTATTAAAGGGTCTTGCACAAGGTTTCCTGGTAACAGCACCAGCTATGCTGATTATGTTATTACTAGGTAAAGAAGGTGCATTGGGAACAGCTCAATCTATCGGTGCGGTGATCGCTGCAGTAATCATGTATGTGTTGGGAAGGCTTTCCAAACCATCAGATAGAATAAAAATATTTGCAGCAGGCCTTATTTTGTTTGCCATAGGTGCTATACTAAATGGGGTATTGTTTAATCAAATAGGTGTGATCTTGTTTATACTTTTATTGCTCATTGCAAAACCATTGTTGGACCTGGCCTATTTCCCAATTCAATTTAAAGTAATTGATATTGTTTCAAAAATAGAAAACAGGGGAGAATTTGCTTATATTCTGAACCATGAAGCTGGCTTATATCTTGGAAGGTTTTTAGGCGCAGGCACATTTCTGGTATTGGCTTACTCCATCTCTACAGAAATTGCATTACGGTATGCCATTATCATTATTGCTGTGTTGCAATTGTATTCGATCTTCGTAGCAAAAAAAATAATTGCGCAGGGAAAATTGCTTGTTCCCGAAGAAGCAAGAGTTGACTTGAAAGTGATAGCGGAAGTGGCTGAAGATGTGGCTTAATGATAATGCGGTCATCAAAAAATGATCATTATTAAAATTTGTAGTTTTTAAAAATATTAATTCTTACAAAAAAAGAAATATTAAAAATGAGAAATATTTTCAAATTTATTTTTGTCTTCCTGCTTTTTATTCATTGCGAAATGAATGTAACTGCACAGGTAAATCAGCAAAATTTGCAACGGGTAGACCAGATGCCCAACCTGCCCAAACCCTTGCAAATAATTGATTATAAAAAACTGGCAATTCGTTTTGACAGCACTGTATATGACTTTAAAGCCAAAGGTAAATTCTGGCCCTTGATATGGATCGATAGCAGTATGAAAAATTATCCTCAGCCTGTAATTGGATTATATACTGCAATCGGTGATGTGCGCCAGGGGCCTGATCATAATAAAGGAATATTTCATGAGGCTTTGGCAACTATGGGCGGTGTTTTGGGGGCTACATTGGTGGGCATTGATAAAAGCAATCAGCAAGGGATGGATTATGTAGGCATGCTCAAAAATTATTTTAATAAGGAAACCGGCTGGGATATTATGATGAATAACACCTGCCCCGAAGTAGCTTTATTAGGCGGTGGTTATGGCCGCGATTGGTGGTATGATGTATACCCGAATGTTTTGTTTTATGCCATTTATAATCAGTATCCCAACGAACCGGGCTTTACTGAAATTGCAAGAAGCATTGCGGATAAATTTTATAAAGCTGATTCAATATTGAATGGAAATTATGACTGGTCATTTTTTGACTATGGCAAAATGAAGCCAATGAAAAACCAGATCTGTGCTCAACCTGATGTAGCAGCAGGGCAGGCATGGGTGCTGTATTCAGCTTATAAAAAGTTTGGCGACCCAAAGTATTTGAAAGGAGCTTTGAATGCTTTATCTGCTTTACAATCTCAACCAACAAATCCAACTTACGAAGTGTTAATGCCTTTTGGTGCTTATTTATCTGCCAGAATAAACGCAGAAAAGGGAAAGCAATTTGACCTGAATAAAATGTTGGGCTGGAGTTTTGACGGTACTGCCATTTGCCGCGCAGGCTGGGGCGTGTTGGTTGGCAATTGGAATGGTATAGATATTTCGGGCATTGTTGGCAGCACGGTAGATCACGGCGGATATGGATTTTTAATGAATACTTATGATGCAGCATGGCCATTGGTACCAATGGTAAGATATGATCAGGCATATGCAATTGCTATCGGCAAATGGATGTTGAATGCAGCCAATGCTGCAAGATTTTTTTATCCTCAATATATGCCACGTGATCATCAAACAATTCCACAACTGGCAGAAGTGACCAAAGGCGTAATAGCATACGAAGGCATTATCCGTAAATCATCTTATCACCAATATGAAAATTTAAAAGGGCCCGTAGCCCAGGGTGACGGGCCGCTATGGGTACCAGGAAAAAATCCGCAGGAATCTCAGTTTAGTATATATGGAAGCGGGCATGCCGGCATCTTCGGTAGCATCATCCGTGCAACCAATGTTACAGGTATTTTGCAATTAAATTTATTGGCTACAGATTTTTACCATGATAAAGCCTTTCCATCATATTTATATTACAATCCTTATTCAACCGCTAAAACAGTTACAATAAAAACAGGAAAAGATAAAAAAGTTGATTTGTATAATACTTTCTCCGGAAGTTTTGTTGCCCGGAATGTTTCAACCTCTTCTCAAATAAAAATCCCAGCACAAAAGGCGGCAGTAATTGTTTATGTGCCTTCAGGTGGCAAAGTGACCTATGAAGGAAAGAAAATGTTGGTAAACGGAATTGTCGTCGATTATAAGTTTCAGCGAAAAAAATAGATGATACCAGGTTCTTTCCCATTTACATAAAAATAATGCAGCACCTGCATATTAATTAAAAAAAAGGTAAGGATGAAAATACATTCCAAATTATTTTTGGTACCAGCATTTGTGTTGCTATACTCATTGTTCATTTTTTGTTCAGGAGCACTGAAAGAAAAAAGCACAACAAAGAAATGGTGGAAAGAATCTGTTTTCTATGAAATCTATATGCCCAGTTATGCAGATAGTAATGGTGATGGTTATGGTGATTTTAAAGGAATGACCAAAAAACTGGATTACCTGCAATCACTGGGAGTGAAAGGCGTTTGGCTCACGCCATTTTTAAAATCTCCCAAAGTAGATAATGGATATGATGTAGCAAGCTATTATGATATTGATGCTACTTATGGTAACACCGAAGATTTTAAAAAGTATTTATCAGAAGCTCATAAAAGAGGTATCAAAGTAATTATGGATATGGTGCTTAATCATACCTCTACTGATTGCAAATGGTTTCAGGAATCCAGAAAATCGATTAATAATCCATATCGGGATTATTATATTTGGAGAGATAAACCCAACAATTGGGAATCTTTTTTTGGCGGGACTGCCTGGCAAATGGATACGCTTACCCATCAGTATTACTATCACAAATTTGATGTAAGAATGGCTGACCTGAATTGGTCCAATCCCAAAGTAGTTAAAGAGATACAAAACGTACTTCGTTATTGGTTAAATTTAGGAGTGGATGGTTTCAGGCTAGATGTGATCAACTTTTTAACAACAGGCGGCATTACAGCTGATAATCCAATGAAAGATGGAGTTCAGCAACATCTGAATGATATCAATCAGCCTGGCGTTAAGGAAGCAATGAGAAAAATTAAATCTGTTGTTAATGAATATAAGAATCGCTTTATTGTTGGTGAGATTGGAAGCGATAAAATAGATGTGTTGAAACAGTATCAATCACCGGATTTACTGGACGTGGTTTTTAATTTCAATTTTGGAAGTATTACCAAATTCTCAGGACAACGGATTTTTGATGAACTGCAAAGCATGGAAAAAAACATGAAAAGTTATCCTACCCTGTTTTTTGGTAGTCACGATATGCCCCGAATGATAGACCGGCTTGCTGATGGAAATACTGATAGAGCTGAGGCATTGGCCGCTTTAATGCTCACAGCTAAAGGAGTTCCCTTTATTTATTACGGAGAAGAAATCGGTATGCATAATATCATAGCCAAAAGTTATAAAGAGATCGTGGATATTCAAGGTAAAACCCATTTTAATCTTGCACTTTCTTCAGGAAAAGATTCAGCAGAAGCGCTTATTGAAGGAAATAAGCACAACAGGGATAAATCACGTAGTCCAATGCAATGGAATGAAAATACTTTCTCAGGTTTTTCAACAATGGAAAGCTGGATAAAGATTAACCTCGATTACAAAGAAGTTAATGTTCAGAATTTTGCAAAAAAAGAAAATTCAATTCTTAATATCTACAAAGAGTTGATAGCCTTAAGGAATAAAGAAAAGGTATTGCAATATGGTAACTATGATAGGCTTGAATATAAAAATGACCAAATTTTATTCACAAGGTCTTATGCCGGCGATAAAATTACAGTGATCATAAACTTTGGTATAGAAAAGAATATTGATCTTCCGGAAAGAGCTAAAATACTAATGGGAAACTCCCATCTCAAATCAAATAGTTTTATTATTTACAGAAACTAGTGTACAAAAACAGATTAATGGACAAATCTATTCTGTCTGTAAGGAAATTTCAGGGACCCCTTAAAGATTAAATACAGGGAAGTGGCTTGCAACGAATTGTTATAAAAACTTTTTATGATTTAATCAGCGATCAGAAATTTAAAATCAAAGGTTAACTTTGCACACTTCAGAAAAAGTAGATGAATGAATCTTGACGTGTTGATGAATAGTTATGCAAATGATTCCCGCATTTTTTCGATTGCGGATAGGATCTTATTGTCTGAACCACAACACATCGACCTTTCCGGCTTACATGGAAGCGCCTCCCAACTTATATTTTCAGCGGTTTTTAATCATCCCATTACTTCTCAACTAAATCATATTGTTATTTTAAGAGATGCAGAAGAAGCTGCCTATTTTCACAATACCATTGAAAACATTACCAATGCATTAGATATTTTTTATTTTCCTTCCTCCTTTAAATCGAAAAAGAATTTTCATCAGCTCAACAACAGCCATGTGATGTTGCGAACAGAAGCGCTGACAAAACTTAGCAAAGGGGCAAACAAGAAAATTATTGTAACCTACCCTGAAGCTCTTTTTGAAAAAGTTGTTCTATCTAAAACACTTTCTCAGAATATTATTTCTTTTAAACAGGGAGAAACTATAAAAGTTGATGAATTGCTGTCACGCTTTGTGGGTCATGGTTTCAGCCGAAGTGATTTTGTGTATGAGCCGGGGCAATTTGCTGTGCGTGGAGGAATCCTTGATATTTATTCTTATGGAAATGAGAAACCATATCGGATAGAATTATTCGGAAATGAAATTGATAGCATTCGTTTGTTTGATCCCGAAACACAACTTAGTGAACGCAAACTTCAGCAGGTAAATATTATACCCAATGTAGAAACACAATTTACCAGTGGTGAAAAAGTTTCCTTATTGAATTTTTTGCCTGATAATACAATCGTATGGAGCGAAGATTGGGAATTTATAAAACAAATAATTGAACAGGAAGAGGAAGACGTGAAAGAAGCAGTCAGAAGTCAGCAATCAGATTTGAACAGGCAGCAATCAGCTATCAGTAGCAGGCAGGAAGATGAAGATGAATTGAATGAGAAAAAAGAAATTTCAGAAAAAGATTTCGTTAGTGCTTCGATTTTAGAAAAACAAATAGAACAGCGCCATATCATTGAGTTTGGAAATAAAACCTATTTTTCAAAAGGAAATGAAATTTATTTTTCAATACAGCAACAACCGGCATTCAACAGGCAATTCAAGTTATTAATTGACAACCTGAATTCCTTTGAAGCAAAAAAATACAACATTTTTATTTTTGCTGAAAACCCAAAGCAATTAGAAAGGTTACATTCCATATTCAGTGATCTCGATGCTGAATTTAATTTTGTGCCCATACCTGTTTCTATTCACGAAGGCTTTATCGATCATGATTTGAAAGTAGTTTGCTATACCGATCATGAAATTTTTCAACGGTATCATAAATACAGAGTGAAGCAGGCTTTCAGCAAAAACAAAGCGCTTACATTAAAGATGCTTCGCGAATTACAGCCGGGAGATTATGTAACACACATAGACCATGGAGTGGGCGTGTACAGCGGGTTAGAAAAGATAGAAGCAAATGGAGTTTTGCAGGAAGCGGTAAGAATCGTATATAAAGATAAAGACCTTTTGTATGTAAATATTTCCTCACTGCATAAAATAAGTAAGTATAGCGGCAAGGAAGGAACAGTTCCTAAAATGAATAAATTAGGGAGCGATGTTTGGAATAAATTAAAAGATAAAACCAAGAAGCAGGTAAAAGATATTGCTACTGATCTTATAAAATTATATGCGCAAAGAAAGAGCCATAAAGGTTTTGCTCATTCTCCCGATAATTATATGCAGACAGAATTGGAAGCCTCCTTTTTGTATGAAGATACTCCCGATCAAAGTAAAGCCGTAGCTGATGTAAAACTCGATATGGAAAAACCATCGCCCATGGATCGGTTGGTATGTGGCGATGTTGGTTTCGGGAAAACTGAAGTTGCTATAAGAGCTGCTTTTAAAACCTGCCTCGATGGTAAACAAGCGGCTGTATTGGTTCCTACCACTATATTGGCTTATCAGCATTATAAAACTTTCAGTGAAAGATTGAGTGATTTCCCAGTAACGGTTGATTATATTAACCGATTCAAAACATCGAAGGAAAAAAAAGAAACTTTACAAAAATTAGAAGAAGGTAAAATAGACATAATCATAGGTACGCATGCTTTATTGGGTAAAGATGTAAAGTTTAAAGACCTTGGTTTAATGGTGATTGACGAAGAACAAAAATTTGGAGTAGCGGCAAAGGAAAAATTAAAACAAATCAGGACTACGGTCGATTCGCTTACATTAACAGCAACGCCTATCCCAAGAACTTTGCAATTCAGTTTGATGGGTGCAAGAGACCTTAGCATCATAAATACGCCACCGCCCAACCGCCAGCCCATTCAAACCGAAGTGCATGTATTTAACCAGGATTTCATAAGAGATGCGATCTATTATGAAGTGGAAAGAGGTGGACAGGTTTTCTTCATTCATAACCGGGTACACGGTTTGATTGAAATGAAAACATTAATCCAGGGACTTTGCCCCGATCTTAGTATTGCTTATGCTCATGGCCAATTAGAAGGCGATAAGCTTGAAGAAACCATTCTTGATTTTATGGATCGTAAATATGATGTATTGATCTGTACCAATATTATTGAAAGCGGTGTCGATATCCCGAATGTAAATACAATAATTGTAAACAATGCCCATCATTTTGGGCTAAGCGATCTGCATCAACTTCGGGGAAGAGTAGGGCGAAGTAATAAAAAAGCATTTTGTTATTTGCTGGCTCCGCCAATGAGTACATTAACCGCGGATAGCCGCAAACGATTGACCACTTTGGAACAATATAGTGACCTTGGAAGTGGCTTCCAGATTGCGATGCGTGACCTTGACATTCGTGGTGCCGGCAATATGCTTGGCGGCGAACAAAGTGGTTTTATTGCCGAAATCGGTTTTGAAATGTACCAGAAAATATTGGATGAAGCTATTCGTGAATTAAAGAGAAAAGAATTTAAAGAATTGTTTAAAGAAGAAATTCAAAAGCAGGATGATTTTGTTTCTGATTGTACCATTGATACTGATCTGGAAATTTTAATTCCTGATGAATATGTAGAAAGTATTACAGAAAGATTGAGCCTGTATTCACGGTTAGACAATTGTGAGAATGAAATACAACTTGAAGGCCTGCATAAAGAAATGATTGACCGTTTTGGTGCGATTCCTCCACAGGTCGAAGATCTTTTTACAACAGTGCGTTGCCGCAAAATTGCTGTAGAATTAGGTTTTGAAAAAATGATCTTAAAAAATGAAATACTGAAATGTTTCTTTGTCGGCAATCCGGATTCGCCTTATTTCAGCAGTAAAACTTTTGAAGGAATTTTGGATTTTATTCAAACCAAAACCAATAAAGCAAAACTAAAACAGGTTGGCAGAAATGGAATTCTCATAATACAGGACATTCAAAAAATGAAAGATTTGTTTCAGTTTTTAAAAAAAATGCGGGCAAATATTCTTGAAGAAAAAGTATCCTAATCATTATTCGTTACCGTTTTTTGTTATAAAGTGCTGTTTATTAATTTGATAAAGGTCATCCTTAAGTAATTAAAAAGTAATAGCAAATTAATTTACATTTAACGTTAAATTAAATGGCTATGAAACAAGTTTCTTTTTGGGCCAAAAATCATAAGATTTCAGCCCGGATCACTATCATTTTTGCCTATTTTTTATTAAATATTACAAGCCTGTTTACAGGAGACATTCTTCATTCGATAACACTAGCGTCTTGTTATAAACTAAACAGATTCAACTGATTAGTATCTTGTTCTTTGACATATTGCGGATAAGTATTCGAAAACAATTCAAGTAAAGGTGTTTTGCACAACAGCGATATACTAAGTATTTGTAGTATTTCA
>DATCMY010000363.1:0-1513 GCA_036565505.1 Hanamia sp. | reverse complement strand
TATCTATAGAGCAACCGCTTTTTTTCAATTTTTTATTTTAAATATTCTCATTCAGGTTTTAGTTCTCCTATTTTAAGAGACCCTTCTTCATCTATTTATGAACTTTTGACACTTTAAAATTGAATTCATTATATTCAACTACCCATCGTTTCTGACAGTTGAAATTCCATTTTGTCCTCTCAATGCGAAGCCATAATTTTGCCCCTCAAAAAACAAAACAATATGCCATATTTATTTACGTCTGAATCTGTAAGTGAAGGCCATCCGGATAAAGTAGCCGACCAGATTAGCGATGCACTTATTGATAACTTTTTAGCTTTCGATCCTCAAAGTAAAGTGGCCTGCGAAACTTTGGTAACCACAGGGCAGGTAGTACTTGCAGGAGAGGTAAAATCCAAAGCTTATCTTGATGTACAGGAAATTGCCAGGGGAGTAATAAGAAAGATTGGATATACCAAAAGTGAATACATGTTCGAAGCCAATTCGTGTGGAATTTTTTCGGCTATACACGAACAATCGTCAGACATAAACCAGGGCGTTGACAGGAAGAAAAAGGAAGAACAAGGCGCTGGCGACCAGGGAATGATGTTTGGATATGCTACCAATGAAACAGAGAATTATATGCCTCTGTCTCTTGATCTGGCCAACAATCTATTAATAGAACTCGCCTCATTAAGGAGAGAAAATAAAGAAATTAAATACCTGCGCCCTGATGCTAAAAGCCAGGTTACTCTTGAATATGATGATGATAATAAACCGGTAAGAATTGATGCAATTGTAGTTTCAACTCAGCATGATGATTTTGATAAAGAAGAAAAAATGTTGAAAAAAATATCTGACGATATCAAAAAGATTTTGATACCTCGTATGAAGAAAAAATATCCTAAGTATGCGCATTTTTTTAATGATAAAATAAAATACCACATTAACCCAACCGGTAAATTTGTAATTGGCGGGCCACATGGTGATACAGGACTTACCGGAAGAAAAATAATTGTTGATACTTATGGCGGAAAGGGTGCACATGGTGGCGGTGCTTTCAGCGGAAAAGATCCAAGTAAAGTAGACAGAAGTGCAGCTTATGCAGTAAGGCACATTGCAAAAAACCTTGTAGCCGCAGGTGTTTGTGACGAAGTATTGGTGCAGGTTTCTTATGCTATTGGAGTAGCACAACCAACAAGCATCAACGTAAATACTTATGGCACGTCCAAAGTAAAAATATCAGATGGGGAAATTGCCAAAAAGGTAGAATCTCTTTTTGATATGAGACCTTATTTTATTGAACAACGTCTTAAACTTCGTAATCCAATTTACCAGGAAACAGCTTCTTACGGACATATGGGCCGCAAGAATGAAATAGTAACCAAAACTTTTAATTTACCTAATGGTGCTCCGAAAACCATAAAAGTGGAATTATTTACCTGGGAAAAATTAGACTATGTTTCAAAAGTTAAAAAAGCATTTGGAATAAAATAAAAAAGAAAAACACAAAATAAAAAGCCCTCTATAAATG
>DATCMY010000362.1:0-2378 GCA_036565505.1 Hanamia sp. | reverse complement strand
CATTTGATTTCAGAAAAGAACCCTATTCTACTTATCAAAAATTTTCGAGCCTATTTAGTACCATCTCAAAGGCATACCAATTAAAATATTCAGGAGAATTTAACCAGCTACTTCATAATAACGACCTGGTGGTAAAAGCGGAATTTTTTAATCCTGTATTAAATAATTTTTATGGCCTGGGAAATTTATCCAAAAATGACAAAAATCATCCACTCAGATTTTATCATGCCAGGTATAAATATGTACAAGGCGAAGTTTTATTGAGAAAAAAATATTTTAATAATTTACTTCAATTCTATATAGGCCCATCCTATTATCATTATTGGATAAAATACAATGATAACAAAGATAAAATTCTTGGCCAGCCGTCTTTGGCTGGATTAGATTCTGCCAATATTTATAAAGGAAAATCTTATTTAGGAGGAAAATTTGCCATTGTAATTAATAATCTTAACAGTGAGATAATGCCCACAAGAGGTGTGATCTGGAATACAGAATTATCCTCCATGTTTGGAACCAATAATAACAGTAACCAAATCACGAAATTTACTTCAGACCTTACCGTATATGCAAGCCTGCGTGATCCTGCAAAACTAGTAGCAGTGCTACATTTTGGCGGCGGACATATTTTTAATACTGATTACGATTATTTTCAGGCATTTACTTTAGGAGCTAATAATTATTTAAGAGGTTATAGAAAAAACCGTTTTTCCGGGCAATCCATTTTATATCAAACAACAGAACTCCGGTTAAAACTTTTTGAATCGAAATCATACATAGCTCCCGGCGCGGTCGGGTTAATTGGGTTTTATGAAGTAGGGAGAGTTTGGGTAAAAAATGAATCAACTCATAAATGGCATAATGATATTGGAGGCGGGTTCTATTATTCGCCCTATAACTTTGCTATTATTTCTGCCACGATTGCACATTCACCTGAAGACAATTTATTTAATTTTTCATTAGGCACTAAATTCAATATAACTTTTTAATTATGGACAATCATAAAATAGAAAAACGAATAGAGGAACATGTAACAGGATTATATGAACAAATGCAGTCGCCTGCTTTGGCTTATCACAATCTTGCGCATACAAAATCGGTAGTGAAACACTCCCAGGAAATTGCGGCGTATTACAAAATTTCAGATAAAGAAATGCTCGTATTAATTGCTGCTGCATGGTTTCATGACACAGGCCATCTTTTTACCGAACCTGAAAAACATGAATCAATGAGTTGTGATATAATGAAAAAATTCATGAAAGACCAGGTGGAAGATGAAAACCTTATTGAAGAGATTGAAGCCTGCATCATGGCAACAAAATTTCCAAGAAATCCAAAAAATTTATTGCAGGAAATAATTTGCGATGCGGATACGTATCATTTCGGAACAAAAGATTTTAAAGAAACCAACAAAAAAGCGCTTGAAGAATCAAGGTTCCGAAAGGGTGATACAGATCCTGTTAATTTTAATAAAGGCACAATCAAATTATTAATATCCCATAGCTTTTATACCGGCTATTGTAAAGAACTATTAACTAAAAGAAAAAATAAGAATCTCAGAAATTTAGAGAAGAAGGTAGAAAAAAAAGAAGGAGGTAAACAAGCGGATGCTGTCACTCTATCGGATTTAGAAAAAGATAAAAGCGGCCTTATGGGCAAAGGAATACAAACCATGCTGCGCCTTACTTCCGGCAATCATTTAAGATTAAGTGAAATGGCCGATCACAAAGCCAATATTCTTATTTCTGTAAATTCAATTATCATCTCAGTGATTTTAAGTGTACTGCTGCGCAAATTGCAGGAAGAAACCTATTTGATAATTCCAACAATCATATTTTTGGTAGTAGCGGTTGCTACTATAGTTATTTCTATCCTGGCAACGCGGCCAAAAATCAGCGAAGGTTCATTTACGATGAGTGAGGTCAAAGAGAAAAAAACCAATCTTCTATTTTTTGGAAATTTTTATAAAGCAACTTACGAACAATATAATGAAGCCATGAGAGAAATGATGGTCGATACAGATTACCTGTATGGCTCACTCATTAAAGACATATACTACCTGGGTGCTGTTTTGGGAAGAAAATACAAATTGATACGCCTTGCCTATAATATTTTTATGATTGGAATTATTGTCTCTGTTTTGGCTTTTGCTATTGCAGCCTTTTTCAATGACGGTTCTGCTGCCGGAACAGTAATTAACGGAACAGGATCACCTTTATAATTATTAGAATAAAATCTATTTTGTAACTATTCAGTCTATTAAAGATGGATTATTTTTTTCAAAAATCTTCGGTTTATCCACAAAAATTGTACGTTTTCAAAAATTCTGTTTTTTATACCCATTTTATGCTTGAAATAAATTGAATTTGTGCATTAAA
>DATCMY010000361.1:0-16058 GCA_036565505.1 Hanamia sp. | reverse complement strand
GTTGTTGGTTATGGATCTGTTCGGAAAAAAGATTTAACTGGCGCAGTTTCTTCTATTAAAGCCAAAGATTTTAATCAGGGCGTAATCAACTCTCCGGATCAATTACTTCAAAACAAAGTACCAGGCATGGAAGTTACCAATACAAGTGGCCAGCCCGGTGCTGCAACTACAATCCAGATTAGGGGTACTTCTTCAATCAGGGCAAGCAACAACCCCTTGTATGTAGTTGATGGTGTTCCTTTAGATGGAGGAACTGCCCGTCCAGGAGCATCTACTGGTGCTTTTGGAACCTCCCCAAATTCGGATCCATTGCTATTTATAAATCCATTTGATATTGCACAGATTGATGTGTTAAAAGATGCTTCTTCTACTGCAATTTATGGATCAAGAGGTGCAAATGGTGTTGTTATTATTACAACTAAGAAAGGCAGCTCCGGACCAATGAAAATAGATGTTGGTGTAAATTTCAGCGATTTTGCAGGATATATGAAGCGATTTGAAATATTGGATGCAAGTCAATACAGGTCAGCTTTAACAAAATATGGTGAACCTTCTACATTAGATGGGGGTAAGAATACAGATGCTTTAAAAGGAATAACCCAGAATAATATTTCCCAAAATTATTCAGTTGCCTTAAGTGGAGGCAACGAAACCGGAAAATTCAGAGCTTCTTTTCTTGCTTCTGATAATGAAGGGTTCCTTAAAAAATCATGGCTTAAAAAATACCTGGCAACCTTTAATGGTCAATATCAGTTTCTTGATAATAAATTATCGGTGGAATTTGGTTTAGTTGCAGGTAATTTTGGAGAAAGTCTTGTACCTGTGGCAAATACTTCAGGATCTACGGGAAATATCATCTCTGCAGCTTTAAGCTGGAATCCTACTCAATCTTTTTATTCAAACGATGGTTATAATTATCCTTCAAACGGCTCTGGTAATCCCCTTGCAGAAAGTGAATCTTATAATGATAAAACATTAGTTTCTACTTTCTTAGGACATGCATCAGCTTCGTATAAAATTCTTCCCAATCTGGAATATAAATTTTTATATGGTTTAAATTATCAAACCGGAAATCGAAAAATCAATATTGACGGATGGCTTCCTGGATTCCCCGGGACATCAGGTTTGGGTAATGCTGCCATTCTTGATAATGTTTTAAAAAGCGAAACAATTGATCATACTTTAACTTATACAGGAAATATTTCAGAGAAGCTCAAAGTTGAGGCCTTGGCAGGTTACGAATATTTTAAGACTGATTTTTCCGGAGGCTCAATATCTGCAAGCGGATTTAAAACTAATTTAATTTATACAACTAAAACTAATGAATATTATACCAGTATGATGCAAGCTGCACAAACGCAAGGAGTTTACCAATCTTCAGCAAATCCCACTTCTGAGTTACAATCATATTTTGGAAGAGCTACATTTAACTTTGATGATAGGTTCATATTAACAGGTACATTAAGAGCTGACGGATCGAACAAATTCGGTATAAGTAATAAATATGCATATTTCCCTTCTGGGGCTTTAAAATGGCAAATAAGTAATGAGAACTTCATGAAGGGAAGCACTGCATTTTCCAATCTAGGATTACGTCTTTCTTATGGGGTTACTGGTAATCAGGAATTCCCGGCAGGCTCAGCAATTGAGCAATTTTCCCTAAATTCCTATACCTCAGGGGGACAAGCAATAACACAAAATCCTGGGTTAAAATGGGAGCAAACCAAGCAATTTAATGCTGGTATTGATTTTGGTTTAGCTAAAGGAAAAGTGTATGGATCGATTGATTATTACAATAAAAATACTTCAGACATTCTTTTCTCAACTGTTGCTATTCAGCCGGCACCACAGTCAACAACATGGTATAATCTTCCTGGAGCAAGTTTAATCAATTCTGGTGTGGAAATTGGTATAGGAGCTACTGTAATTGAAAATAAAAAAATTACTTGGGATGTAACAGGCAACTTCGCTTATAATCACAACATTCTAAATAACTTCAATGACCCTAATTCAGGGAAACCTCTTCAAATAATCACTGGACAAATTAACGGTCAAGGTGTATCAGGTACGTTGTCTCAAGTTATCACAAACGGCCAGCCGGTAAATGAGTTTTATTTAAAACCCTTTCAGGGATTTGATGCTAATGGTAATCAAAAAATTGGAGACAATCCTGTTTATTCAGGCAATCCTAATCCGACAGTCCTTGCGGGATTCAGCACTACTTTAAGATACACAAAATTTACACTGAGTTTAAATATGGGAGGTTCTTTTGGATACAAAATCTATAACAACACAGCTACTGCAGTTACCAACATCTCTGGTATTGCCCAAGGAAGAAATATAGATCTTGCTTCTTATAATTCAAAAGAAGGGCCAGGAAGTGGTGTAGCTGCATCATCAAGGTTTCTTGAAAATGGAAACTATTGGAAACTCAGGAATGCAACAATTTCCTATAACATAGGGAATGTGGGTAAATATGTTAAGAATATCAATGCGTATATCAGTGGAAGCAACCTTTTTGTTATCACTAAATTTACAGGATTTGATCCAGAGGTGAATATTGACAAAAGCAATAATGGATACCCTTCCCGGTCCATAGAATATATCCCCTTTCCAACGCCAAGAGTAATTACACTTGGATTAAATTTCTCATTATAATAAATATCAAACTTTTAAATATGATACATTACAAAAAAATATCAAAAATTGCAGGTCTGGTTTTAATGGTCGGAGTAATGGCAGGTTGTACAAAACTTGATCCTAAACTAAACAGTACTCTCACGCAAGACCAGTATACTGCATCCCTTGGTGCTTCAGGCACTCAGTTATTATTGGGTGCTGCGTATGCCGATCTTACTTTCCTAGCTGGGCAGGATCAACTCTTTTCCCTAGAGGAAAATACCTCTGATGAATCCCTTGTTCCCACTAGAGGTGGTGACTGGGATGATAATGGGGTATGGAGAGTTTTGCACGCCCATACCTGGAATGCAGATCACGGTCAGTTTCTTAGTGTATTTAATAACCTGAATAAACTAAATTTTGATGCTACCAATGTTATGGGTTTTAATCCTACCAAAGGGCAGGCTGCCGAAGCAAAATATCTAAGAGCATTTTCATTATATTATTTACTGGATCTATATGGTCAATACCCCATCAGAAATCCGGGAGATAATTTACTACTTGCTCCAGAGGTGAAATCAGGTGCTCCTGCAGTTGATTTTATTATCAGTGAGTTAACCGCTGCATTACCCGATCTGCCAGCTTCAAATGGTCCTGATAAGGCCAATCCTGACGCAGCAAGAATTTTGCTAATGAAATGTTACCTTCAGAAAGGTACTTTTGTAAACAGGGCTGCTCCTACATTTGATCCCGGAGATATGGCACAGGTTATTTCACTGGGTAATGCAATTATCAGTAGTGGAAAATATAGCTATACCCCTAATTATTTTGATAATTTTACGCCTACCAACCATAGCTCAAAAGAAGCTATTTTCCTTTACCCGAATACAGGTGGTGTAGGTGCTAACCATGCCGGTGTAGAAGCCCGTTGGAATATGACATTGCATTATAATAGCTATACTCCCAACAATCCAAATGCGGGTTGGAACGGGTTTACTACCATCAGTGATTTTTACAATAGCTTTAATGTAACAGGTGCCCCAACAGCTTTTGGCCCTACTGATACGTTATTTGATCCAAGATTGGGTGGCAGAATAATGAGTAATTATAATTCTACCTATACCTCTGGTATAAGGCCCGGTTTTTTAGTAGGACAACAATACAATGAACTTGGAGTTCCAATAAAAGATAGAAAGGGAAATCCCCTGGCTTACACTCCTGCCATTGCCGCCGATATGAAAGAAACAGGAAGTAACCTTGAGGTAACAGGAATAAGAGTAGTTAAATATACTCCTGATTATGCCTATTATGGTGGCCCTGCCGGAAATGACTTAATGATTTTCAGGTATCCTGATGTAGTATTAATGGTTGCAGAAGCTAAATTAAGAATTAATGCTTCTGATGCATCTGCCCTAACAATGGTAAATGACCTTAGAGCAGCAAGGGGCGCAGCACCGCTAACAACCATGACACTTGTAAATCCTAACAATGTAGATGATCCTAATACACTTTTAGCAGAAAGAGGAAGAGAATTATATTGGGAAAGTTTCAGAAGGACAGATCTATTGCGCTTTGGTGTATATCTTAAACCATGGGGCTTAAAACCAACAGATGATCCTAAAAATCTCGTGTTCCCTATACCAAACCAGGCATTAGCTGCTAATCCGAATTTGAAACAAAATCCAGGTTATTAAGGTTAATTTTATTTATAATTTATTTTAGAAAAAAGAGGCAATCCTTAAAAAGATGGCCTCTTTTTTTTACCCTGTTTAAAAGAAAGGATTAAATATTTTAACCAATAACGGAACAATTAATACCGATTATACCATCAAATAGTCCAATGCCTTTTTCTATCGGCATAATACCATCTAAGATTTCAACGTAGTCCTTTGGACTACTTATTTAAATCAAGATGGTATAAAATGCAATAATTTTGAGCTATATTTAATTTAAAAGTAGTACCTGCATTTATTTCCATTATAAGAAAAATCTCTTCAAACACTTTTAATGGCTAAATTATATTCATTTATTGCCACGATCATACTAGGTACTTTTTGTATAATTCTTTGTACAAGTTGTCAAAAAAAATTCAACTGTGAAGATTGCACTTTAATTGACACTACCGGCAATACAGCCATTTATACCTTTAAAGGCGCGCCTAATAATTGCACCGGCAGTTTTACAAATGGCAATTATTTTGTGGGTATTCCACTGGGTTCGGGTAATACAATTCAATTAGTTTTAAACGTTACCACTCCCGGAGCTTATTCCATTACAACCAGTACGATTAATGGAACCAGGTTTTTTGCATCGGGTACTTTTACCAGCATTGGCGAACAATCCATCACCTTATCAGGACAAGGAACCCCGGCATCTACCGGAACATTTAATTATAAACCAATCACAAGTGATGGTTGTATTTTTTCAATAAAAGTTAATTCTGCGCCTCCCGCAATTGCCACGTTTACACTCGCTGGCGATCCGGGAATTTGCACCAATGCAAAATTTGTTGGAAATTATATTTCAGGAAAAGCATTAGATAATACTAATAAGGTAACTATAAGTGTGAATGTAACTTCTATTGGCAATTATAGCATACAAACAGATACTCTGGACGGAATTAATTTTGCAGCATCCGGCAAATTTACCCAAACTGGAATTCAGAATTTAACCCTGGCAGGTTTCGGAACCCCGGACTTTGCCCGTGACCTGACTTTCAAATTAAAAGGAGATACTTCAACCTGCACTTTGGATATTACTGTAATTAACCCGGAGCCTGTAGCGACGTATGTTTTAGAATCAGGCTTCGGAAATCCTAATCCTTGTACCTATACTTTACAGGGAGTATTTGCAACTGCAGTTCCATTATCCAATTCAAATACCGTAAGCATGCGGGTATATGTAACTGTAATTGGGAACTTTACCATTGCTACCAATACCCTAAATGGAATGATATTTTCATATTCGGGTACATTTACACAATTGGGATCACAAATCGTTATTCTATACGGCACGGGCACACCCATTGCACCAGGTAATAATACATTTATTCCACAAATAATTGGCCCGCATCCATTAGGTGGCCAGTCATGCGCTTTTGACATTAATGTGCAATAGAAATAAAATTTCCTGGTTTTATATTCTAAAAAGTTTTAGTAAAGTTGAGCGCTAAACTTTTGTAAAATGTAATTTAAAAAAATCCCCTTTCCTTCTATAGCAAAAAATCATTTCTGCCTTTTAATGTAATCATTTTTATTTCAGCATTTTCCAATTAATTTTCTTTAAAAAAATTACCAGAAAATGTAAATGATGCCATTTAAAAAGATTTAGGTAAGTTGCCATTTCTTTACCTTTATTTTATTTATAAAACACAAAGGATACACGCTATATTAATTTTCCTGAATAATGAATCAGTTACTAAAACTTTCTTTAAGCTTCTTTTTAATATTTCTTTTTTCCTGCTCTAAAAAAACCACCAAACCCCTTTTTCAATTGATGGAGAATACAGGTATCGACTTTGATAATAAAGTAGTGGATAATAAACTAGAAAATAGTTTTCTCTTTCGCAATTTTTATAATGGTGGCGGTGTGGCTATCGGGGATATTAATAATGACGGATTGCCTGATGTTTTCCTTACTTCCAACCAGGGAGAAAATAAGTTGTACCTCAACAAAGGCAATTTAAAATTTGAAGATATATCTCAAAAGGCAGGGTTAAAACAGGATAGTATGTGGAGTACCGGTGTCACTTTTGTAGACATTAACGGTGATGGATGGCTTGATATCTATGTTTGTAATTCAGGCCACATGAAATCCGGCAACAGGAGAAATAAATTGTATATCAATAACCATGATAATACTTTTACGGAATCTGCTAAAAAATATGGGTTGGATATTTCAGCCTATACCACACAGGTTTCATTTTTTGATTACGACATGGACGGAGATTTAGATTGCTTTATGATCAATAATAGTCCCATGCCTATTAATACTTTGAATAATGCAAACCGCAGAGACCTCCCCGATTCTTTATGGCCGGTTGCACCGTTTTTGAAAGGCGGAGGCGATCATTTATATCGAAATGATAACGGCCATTTTACCGAGGTTACACAGTCAGCCGGAATACATGGCAGCTTAATAAGTTTCGGATTGGGAGTAAGTATAGGAGATGTTAACAATGATGGATACCCTGATATTTATGTAGGCAACGATTCCTACGAAAAAGATTATCTATACATCAATCAAAAGAATGGAACTTTTAAAGATGAATTAGAACAAAGTATGCAAAGTATCAGCATGTCTTCCATGGGTACCGATATGGCTGATCTTAATAATGATGGTTATCCAGAAATATTTACAACTGACATGTTACCCAAAGATGATTATCGCCTAAAAACCCTGGGCTCCTTTGATAATATAGATTTTTATAACAGCAAAGTGAAATCAGGCTTTTATCATCAGTTTATGAAAAATTGCCTGCAGCTAAATAATAAAAACGGAACGTTTTCAGAAATTGGAAATTATAGCGGCATATCGGCCACAGACTGGACGTGGGGAAATTTAATTTTTGATGCAGACAATGATGGCTTAAGTGATATTTATGTATGTAATGGAGTAAATAAGGATGTTACTAACCTGGATTTCATGGATTTTTTTGCGAACGATGTCATTCAAAAAATGGTATTAACAGGAAAAAAGGAAAGTGTAGATAAAGTATTAGAGCATATTCCCGTAAATCCTTTGCCCAACAAAGCCTTTAAAAACTTGGGTAATTTAAAATTTGAAGATGTAAGTAGTTCCTGGGGGTTTACCCAACCTTCATTTTCAAATGGGGCGGCTTATGCCGATCTTGATATTGATGGAGACCTCGATCTTATTGTAAATAATGTAAACGAAAAAGCTTTCGTTTATAAAAACAATAGCCGGGAAATTAATAAAAATAATTTTATTGGTATCCTTTTAAAAGGCAAAGGACAAAACACTTTTGCAATCGGAAGTAAAATCAGATTATATGTAGGTGATCAGATTTTAAGCAGGGAGGTTGTTCCTACCAGGGGGTTTCAATCATCCGTTGACTATAAACAAATTATTGGTTTAGGAAAAGCTTCTAAAATAGATTCCATGCTCATTAGCTGGCCCGATAGATCTTATTCCCGTTATACCAATCTTTCGGTAGATACAGTTCTTATAATTCAGGAATCTAATCAAAATAAATTATCACCGGATACAGTTGCACGGACATTACCACCGCCTTTATTGTTACCGGTAAAGAGTAATTTTGATAAACACAAGGAAGATGATTATAATGATTTTTATTACGAACGAAATTTGCCTGAAATACTTTCAAAAGAAGGACCAAAAGCTGCTGTGGGTGATGTAAATGGTGACGGACTTCCTGATATTTATATAGGAGGCGCTGCCGGCCAGGCAGGACAATTATATTTACAAACCCCATCAGGTGGATTTGTAAAGAAGCCGGAAAAAATATTTGAAGATTATGCAGATTTTGAAGATGTTGCCGTTCTGTTTTTTGACTGCGATAATGATGGAGACCTCGATCTATTAGTGTGCCCGGGGGGAAACAGTTTTCCTTCTATCAGTAAACAAATGCAAATACGATTGTACAAAAATGATGGGAAGGGCAACTTTACTATAGACCCTTCTGCATTTCCCAATAACAATTCAAATATTTCAGTTGCTATACCCTACGATTTTGACGGAGATGGTGACCTTGATTTATTTGTTGGCGGAAGAAATGTTCCTCAAAATTATGGACTGGATCCCTCCAGTTACCTTTTTGTAAATGATGGAAAGGGGCATTTTACGGATATGGCGAAAACCAAAAATCCGGATATAGCATCAATTGGAATGGTAACCAGTGCTGAATGGGCAGATGTTATCGGCGATAAAAAAAAGGAATTGATTATTGCCGGAGAATGGATGGCGCCAAGAATTTTTTCTTATACCGGAGATCATTTTAAAGAAGTGAAAACTAATCTTGATAGTTTGTATGGATGGTGGCAATCTTTATCTGTTGGGGATTTCAATGGAGATGGCCTTCAGGATATTGTTCTTGGAAATATCGGAGATAATTTTTATCTGCAACCTGATTTGCAAAACCCCGTTAAATTATGGATCAATGATTTTAATAACAACGGGAATATTGATAAGATCCTGACACGAACAATTGATGGACAGGATAAAACGGTATTTCTTAAACACGATATCCAACAGCAAATTCCGGCACTCAAAAAACAAAATTTAAAACATTCGGAATATGCAAAAAAGACAATGGAAGAATTGTTTCCCCGGGAAGTATTAAATAAAAGTGTAGTTAAGTTATTTAATTATGCATCATCAATTATTGCATTAAATAAAGGAAATGGAAAATTTGAAATACAAAAACTTCCGCCAATGGTTCAAATTTCATCCATAAATGCTATACATCAAATGGATATCAATAATGATGGCTTTATGGATTTAATTCTGGGAGGAAATAAATTCGGATTTCCTCCACAGTTTGGCAGATTGGATGCCAGTTATGGAGATATTTTGATCAATAATCATAAAGGAGGATTTACAAGGTTAGATTATAATCAATCCGGGCTGGAAATAAAGGGTGAGGTAAAAGACATACAAGAAATTCCTTCCGGTAAAAACCGGTATTTATTATTCATGATCAATGATGATTACCCGGTTTTATACGAAACAAATGACAGAATTAAAAAATTATGGAACTACTCTAATTAAACAGTAAGAGTATTGGCTAATTGGAAGAAGATTTAATATTATGATTTGTAACTCACAAAAGTGTTTGAATATTTCGATAGTAATTTCTTTATTACTATTGATTTCATCATGTAATAAGGATAGTAAAAAGGGACCAGTTCTTTTCCAGGTGCTGGACCATAACAAAACCGGCCTTGATTTCACCAATAAACTTACACCTACTAAAGAATTTAATGTTTTTAAGTACATGTATTTTTACAATGGAGCAGGAGTAGGTGCAGGTGATTTTAATAATGATGGGCTAATAGATTTATTTTTTTCCTCTAATCAAGGTGATAATAAAATATACCTCAACCAGGGAAAATTAAAATTTAAAGACGTTACTGCCGAAGCAAAAATTCCAGAGGATGGTGCCTGGTCCACAGGTGTATCAGTTATAGATATTAATAATGATGGATTACTTGATATTTATATTTGCAGAGTCGGCGATTATGAAACATTGCATAGCAAAAATCAATTGCTGATTTGCCAGGGCATTGATAAAAATGGCGTCCCTTTTTATAAAGAGGAAGCTCATGAATATGGATTAGATTTTTCAGGCTTCAGCACGCAGGCTGTATTTTTTGATTACGATATGGATGGTGATTTAGACATGTTTTTATTAAATCATTCAGTTCATCAAAACGGCACATTTGCGCCAAGGAGTGATTTTTTGGGAACCTATCATCCACTTTCGGGTGACCGGCTTTATAGAAACGATGGTAATAACAAATTTACTGACGTAACAAAAGAATCTGCTATTAATAGCTCAGCAATAAGCTATGGACTTGGTATCGGAGTCGCAGATATAGATCTGGACGGTTGGCCTGATATATATGTTGGAAACGATTTTCATGAAAATGATTACCTCTATATCAATCAACATAACGGAACTTTTAAAGAAGATCTTACCAACAGAATGATGCACACAAGCCAGTTTTCTATGGGTGTGGATATTGAAGATATTAATAACGATGCCTATCCTGATATCATTTCTATGGATATGCTTCCCTCTGATCCTAAAATTTTAAAAAGCTCTTTGGGAGAAGATGATTACAACACTTTCTATATGAAAATTGGCTATGGTTATAATTATCAATATACAAGAAACAATCTTCAGCTCAACAGGAGAAACGGAATGTTCAGTGAGATTGGGCTTTATGCAGGTGTAGCTGCATCAGATTGGTCATGGTCGCCGCTTTGGATGGATTTTGACAACGATGGGCTGAAAGATTTATTCATATCCAACGGAATTCCCAAAAGATTGAATGATATGGACTATGTCAATTATGTTTCTAATGATGAAATACAGCAAAAATTAAAAGAAAATTTTACTGACGAAAAAGACCTGGGATTAATTAATAAATTTCCTGAAATAAAATTACCTAATAAATTTTTTAAAAATACAGGAGATGCAAAGTTTGATGATATTGAAAAACAAATAGGTGGAAATGAAGCCACTTTTTCAAATGGTGCTATATACGCCGATCTTGATAATGATGGAGATCTTGATGTAGTAGTTAATAATATTGAAGACCCGGTATTGCTTTATGAAAATAAAAGTAACGATAAAAAAACCAGGCCCTACCTGGATCTAAAACTGAAAGGCTCCTCAAAAAACATCAATGCATTAGGCGCAAAAGTACTGGTGTACGACAGTAATGAAATAAGAACTTATGAAAAATACCCGGTAAGAGGTTTTCAATCAAGCATGGAAATACCGATTCATATTGGATTATATAAAACCAAAATTGATTCTATTTTACTTATTTGGCCTGATAATACTTATCAAACTGTCCAATGGAAAAACGCTGTTTCTTCACTGCTGAAAATTCAATATCAACCAGGGCTTCCAAAGTATGATTACTCCCGGTTAACCAACCGCTTGAAAAATCCTACAAGGAAAATGGTAGATATAACGAAAGATGTAAACCTTGATTTCAAACATGTGGAAAACCCTTTTAATGAATTTGAAAGAGAGCCTTTAATACCCTTTATGGTTTCCAGAGAAGGGCCCGCATTGGCGGTTGGCGATGCAAATGGAGATGGCTTGGACGATGTTTTTATCGGTTCTTCAAAAGGCAATAAAAGTGCTATATTTTTTCAACGGCCCGGAGGAAAATTTGAAAAATCCAATCAGCCGGAATTAGATAATGACAGTACTTATGAAGATGTAGATGCTACCTGGATTGATGTAAACAACGATGGCAAAACAGACCTTGTAATTGCAAGTGGCGGAAATGAATATTATGGTAATGATCATTTTCAACAACCCCTGCTTTATCTAAACGATGGTCATGAACATTTTACAAAACTGGATCATGCCTTTGATAGCATATATCTCACTGCATCCTGTGTAGTTCCTTACGATTTTAACGGAGATGGTTACACGGATTTATTCATCGGGGGAAGAGCTGTTCCCTGGGAGTATGGACAGGTTCCTCAATCCTATTTATTGGAAAATGATAAACAGGGACATTTTAAAGATGTTACAGCGCAGTACAGTAAAGAACTTTCAAAAATTGGTTTTGTAAGAAGCGCTTTATGGTATGATATAAATAATGATGGCCGTAAAGACCTGATCATTTCTCCGGAATGGGGCGGTGTATGCGCCTTTATAAATGAAAAAGGAAGTTTCAAAAAACAAATGCTGACCGATAAAAAAGGTTGGTGGAATTTTGTTTTACCGGTAGATATTAATGGGGATGGGAATATGGATCTTATTGCTGGCAATGAAGGACTCAACAATCGTTTAACTGCTTCCACAAAAGAACCTGTGCGGCTATATTTTAATGACTTTGATGACAATGGTAAAAAAGAACAGGTACTCACTTACTATTTGGATGGTCATGAAATTCCATTTGCCAATAAAGATGAACTGCAAAAGCAAATACCCATAATTAAAAAAAGATTTTTATATGCCCGTGATTTCGCAAGAGCATCCTTAAACGATATTTTTTCCGAGAGTAAATTAAAAAGTTCAGATGTTTTAACAGCAGACTATTTTGCCAATTCTGTTTTGATGAATAAGGGAAACATGAATTTTACAACCCAACCCTTACCCTGGCTTGCTCAATTAAGCCCTTTTAAAGATGCTGTGGTAATCAACGCTAATAATGACAGCCTGCCTGATATTTTATTGGTAGGTAATTTTTATGACAATAATATTCAAATGGGCAGAAATGATGCTGACTTTGGAACCATCCTTGTCAACAAAGGTAATGGCCGGTTTGATTGCGAAAGTATTAACGGCCTTGAAATAAAAGGACAGGTGCGCCATATTAAAAAAATAAAAATCGGCAAAGAGGAAGCCTATATTCTTGCAAGAAATAATGATAGTGTAATGGTGATAAAATTTGCGGATAATAAATAATTAAAAAACAGGATAATAAATTTTAGTCACCCATTTTGAAGTGTCAGGCTCTTCCATTCTGTTGGTAACTAAAGATTCGAATGGAATAGCCGGGGATGATAAATGATTATCTGTCATATAAATTCCCAATTGCCTCATCGCATCATTGGTTCTGTATTCACCTCCTTTAATTTCTGCTACTAAAATTTTTCCGGGCACCATTCTTTTTATAGAATAAGTTTTATTCTCAGCAATTACCGTGTTCACTGGTATAGCAATGGTTGTATGAAATAAACCACTGTCCTGCCATACGTGCAACATTGGAAAATTAGTTTCTTTAGCCTTGTTGGATGCAATGTAATTTTTGATTCCACTGATTACATTGTAAATTTTTGAAGTGGAAGGATATTGATCCGATGAAAATTTTGTTGTTACCAGTATGGTATCCTTTACAATGGTACGGTCAATCCGCATACCGTAAACATTTTCTGGCTCCTCCAAAAAAGCTTTCATACTATTCATGATATCCATCATGTTGTTATTTATCTTCTTTGTCTCCCAATACAAGTGGATTCTATTGATAGGATTCGAATTGGTTTCAAGCACATATTTCCATTCTGCCTGCACACTGTCAATTTTCAATGGTAAGAAAAAAATCGTTCCATCTACTGTGAAGTCTTCCCCCATTGTTTTAATAAGTATTGCATTATACTGATGCCCGGCAATTTCATATTTGAAGCCTTTATAATCGTACACATTTTTTTTAGAAATACTATCATATTTTACAGTCCCCGGCCACCACTCCGGCCATTTATTTTCAACCATTAAAAACCGGTTAATACTATTAATACTACAAGTAATTTTCACAGCATTTGAACTCTTAACTTCTTTAGGGAAAAATACATATGCTGAGGACAACAATAAACCGAGGATAACAATTACGATAAGCAACCATTTTTTCATACCAACCTATTTTAAAATTGCTGCAAAATACTCAATAGAAGATGAATCAGATCAATATCATTCTATAACTAATTCCTAAATTATTTTTTAAAGAATAATCAGTTTATCTTTTCAATTAAAGCAAATAATTTAATTTACACTTCTTATTCATCTGAACGATAAAAATTGCCCTGGTATGAAAAATTTATTTCTCTGTATATTAATGACTTTCTCTTTTTCATTTTCTTTCTCACAAAAAATAGATCCCTGGAAAATCGTGGCCAATAAAATTGACCCTTCAAATTACTACGGTGAAACAGTGGCCAATGGCGTTATTGGTATCGTGTCATCTGCAGAGCCACTAAAGTGTAAAGATGTAGTACTTAATGGAGCTTATGATCAATATGGCCGGGGAAGAGTTAGTAATTTTTTAAGAAGTTTCAACCTGGTAAACATGAATCTCGATATTGACGGGCACCGCATCGGCGCTGCGGATGCTACAAATATGCACCAGGTACTAGATATGAAACATGCCAACCTTACTACCACTTTTGATTACCAGGATAAAGCCACTGTTTCCTATACATACTATGCATTGCGAAATCTTCCTTACACGGTTTTGGTTGATGTAACGATCACCGCAAAAAAAGATATTGAAATAATTCCTGCAAGTGTAATGGAAGCTCCGGATGAATTGCGGGACGTGCAAAATTATTACAACCAGATTGATCGCCCGCATGTAAAATTAAGTTTGTTGTCTTCGATTGCAAAAAGCCCTACCGGAAAATTAACCCTGGCTTCTTCAACAACATTTTTATTTGATGAGCCCAACGGTTCAGAGCCGGAGTTGATACATGAAATGTGGGATAACAACATGCACCTCGCAAAATTTAAAAAGAATTTAAAAGCCGGCACCACTTATCATTTTGCCATTGCAGGGGCGTCTATCACAACAGCACAACATGATGATCCATTAAATGAAGCAGAGCGTTATGTTATTTATGCAAAGCTGCAGGGTACACAAAGATTAATTCAATTTCACGATGCCGCCTGGGACGAAATATGGAAGAGCGATATTATTATTGATGGCGATGATGCCAGCCAGAGAGACGTGCATTCTGCTATGTACCATCTCTATTCTTTTGTACGGGAAGGAACAGCATACAGCCCGTCGCCAATGGGCCTGAGCGGTTTGGGATATAACGGCCACGTTTTTTGGGATGCTGAGTTATGGATGTTTCCGGCCATACTGGTACTGCATCCGGAAATGGCTAAGAGCATGATAGAATATCGTTTTGAAAGATTAGCAGAAGCAAAACACAATGCTTTTGCGCACGGTTTTAAAGGTGCCATGTACCCGTGGGAAAGTGCGGCAACCGGAAATGAAGAAACGCCCGTTTGGGCATTAAGTGGTCCATTTGAACATCACATAACAGCCGATGTAGCAATCGCTGCCTGGAATTATTTTGCAGTTACACAAGATACTTCATGGCTAAGAGAAAAAGGTTTTCCAATAATTAAAGCATGTGCCGATTTTTGGGCAAGCCGTGTTGAAAAAAACGGGCCGGGCCATTATGATATTAAAAATGTAGTAGCCGCTGATGAATGGGCAGAGAATGTAGATAATAATGCATTTACCAATGCAGCCGCGAAAGCAAATCTCAGGTATGCAGTTATGGCTGCCAATATATTGCATCAGCCGGTAGATAATGAATGGATAGACGTAGAAAAAAATATACCTATTTTAAAATTAATCAACGGCGTTACAGCAGAGCATGCAACTTATCATGGTGAAAAAATAAAACAGGCAGATGTAAATTTGCTGGCATATCCCTTGAAAGAAATTACAGATCCGCAGCAAATTAAAAAAGATCTTACGTATTATGAAAGCCGCATAGGGGAAGGATCTCCGGCGATGACTCATGCCATTTTTGCTTTATTATATGCCAGGCTTAATGAGCCCACAAAAGCCTGGAATGCATTTGAAGAAGCTTTTATTCCTAATAAAAAAGAACCATTCGGTGTGTTAGCCGAAACAGCGGGAGGCACCAATCCTTATTTTGCAACCGGGGCGGGGGGATTTTTGCAGAGTGTGCTTATGGGTTTTGGAGGATTGGATATTACACCTGAAGGGATTAAACAAATAAAATCAATACTTCCTCCTACCTGGAAAAGCCTAACCATTACCGGCGTAGGGCCAGCAAAGAAAACCTTTGTGGTAAAATGAAATAAAATATTAGAATTAGTCTTTTAAGTCGTGAACGTTTTTATAAATAATGGTTTTGTTTGAACCATTGTTACGATTAGTTTGTGAAAGCTGCTTTTCCCAAATGCCCTGCGGTTGAACCGATAGAAGAATTCATTGAGATAAGCCTGC
>DATCMY010000360.1:0-28729 GCA_036565505.1 Hanamia sp. | reverse complement strand
GGTACCTTCAGGTGTTTGGGCAGTAAACCGGGCGCAGGAACATGGATGTTCTTATTGTTTTGCAGGTTAGAAAAATGTAATTAAAACACAATTTTAATGCAAAGAAAGATTTTTGTCGGATTGGGGGTGATAATTTTTATTATAGTTCTATTTGCATTAACGAATTATTTTTATTCTGTAAATAGAAACAAGAAAAATAATTCAGTTTCTAAACTGTCATTTTCAAAAGGAGTATGGGTAGCTCCCGATACCAGCCTGATTGCGCATACGCATGAAGGTGATATTATTCGTTACGGAAGGGATTTGATTTTACATACAGCCCGTTATTTTGGCCCCCAAGGCACGGTGGCTAAAATCTCCAATGGTATGAATTGTGATAATTGCCATATTGAAGCAGGTACAAGAATATGGGGAAATAATTTTTCAAGAGTGGCGTCTGTCTTTCCTGTCTATAAAAGTAGATCGGGCAAACTTGAAACAGTTGAAATGAAGATCAATGATTGTTTTGAAAGAAGCCTGAACGGGGAAAAACCCGGAGATAACAGTAAGGAAATGGATGCATTGATTGCCTATATCAATTGGGTTGGGAAAGATGTAAATAAAGATATAAAAACACCGGGTTCAGGTACAGAATCCCTTCCTTTTTTGAATAGACCTGCAGATACATTAAAAGGCAAGATGGTTTATATAGCCAAATGCCAAACCTGCCATGGGAAAAATGGCGAAGGCGTATTGTATACAAATGGAAAAGAATATGAGTATCCTCCATTGTGGGGTAATCACAGTTTTAATATTGGGGCAGGGATGTATCAATTATCTAAGTTTGCGGGTTATGTAAAAAATAATATGCCCTTTGGAACAACTTACAAAAATCCGCAACTTACCAATGAGCAAGCCTGGGATGTAGCAGCTTTTGTTAACTCAAACCCGCGGCCTATTAAAAACCTCAAAAATGATTGGCCGGATATATCTAAGAAGCCGGTTGATTATCCCTTCGGTCCGTATAGTGATAATTTTTCTGAAACACAGCATAAATACGGGCCTTTTATTCCAATAATAACAGAAAAGAAAAATTTAAAAAAGGATGATGAGAAGGTTCAAAAAAATACTCTTCTTTCAGTGGGATTGGTTTTCTATTAATTTATTAATGCATTTCCAAATAAAAAAAGGCATTATTTTTTAATGAAAAATCTGCCTGCGAAAACACTTTTCCTAAATTAAAAATAAAGAAATAATAACAGGCAAATAATTTTTCATGAAAGACAAATTTCAAAAATTGAATGTAAATTTTTAGGAAAACTCAGTAGATTTTTACCTCTTCTTTTAATTCAATTAGGAGCAGGCAATTTTATTCACCCTATTTTCATGCCGGCCACCTTCAAAATCGGTATGTATAAAAATTTCAAGCATTTTTTCTACAATTTCTTCACGAACAAACCTTGCAGGTATACAAATAATATTGGCGTTATTATGCTTGCGGGCAAGTTCTGCCAGTTCTTCGCCCCAGCAAATAGCAGCTCTCACGTGTTGATGTTTGTTGGCTGTAATTGCTACTCCATTTCCGCTTCCGCAAATCAATATTCCGAAAGCGGCTTTATTATTTTCAACTTCACTGGCTACAGGATGAGCAAAATCTGGGTAATCAACCGAGTCGACAGAGTAAGTCCCAAAATCTTTCCAGGTTACATTTTTACCATCAAGAAATGATATGATGGCTTCTTTATATTCGAAACCCGCGTGATCGCAACCAATGGCTACCGGCAGCGTTAAATTGAAAGGTGTCATAGCTATCTTTTTAAACCGTAAAGGTAAAACAATGAAACAGATTCTTAGAAATTTTAAGATTAATCAGATCATACTTTTAGTAATTGGATTACTTTTTTCTTAAATAAAAAACTCACCGCGGAAAGTAATCTTAAAAGGTATCGATAAAAAAAATTAGAAAAATCCCCATTCAATTCCGTTCGCATGCAGTATAATTGCAAAAATTGTTTTCTCTAAAACAGAATTTTATGAAATTATTAGAAAATAAAGTGGCTATAGTAACCGGCGGAAGCCGCGGCATAGGAGAAGCCATTGCTTTGAAGCTCGCTGAAAGTGGTGCGCACATTGCATTTACCTATGTAAGCAGCGATGAAAAAGCAAAATCATTGGAAGAAAAATTAAAAGCATTGGGAGTAAAAGCAAAAGCATATAAGAGTAATGCCGCTAATTTTCAAGAATGCGAGGCTATGGTGAATGAAGTAATCAAAGAATTTGGCCAAATAGATATTTGCGTGAACAATGCCGGTATTTCAAAAGATAATCTTTTGGTTAGAATGTCGCCTGAACAATGGGAGGAGGTAATCAACACAAATTTGACAAGTGTTTTTAATATGACCAAGCACGTGATTCGCCCGATGATGAAAGCGCGGAGTGGAAGTATTATTAACATGAGTTCGATTGTTGGGATGAGAGGAAATGCGGGGCAGAGCAGTTACGCTGCGAGTAAGGCCGGTATCATAGGATTTACAAAATCAATCGCAGCGGAACTTGGTAGCCGGAATATTAGATGCAATGCAATAGCGCCCGGATTTGTAGAAACAGATATGACGCATTATTTAAAAGAGGGGGAAGCTGCTAAAGCATTCTTAGATAAAATACCTTTGGGCAGGTTTGGAAGTGCGGAAGAAATCGCGAATGTAACGCTGTTTCTGGCAAGCGAAATGAGTTCTTATGTTACCGGGCAGGTAATAAGTACCTGTGGCGGATTGAATATGTGATTGATCACTAACTCCGAAGGGGGTATAAGAACATAGGAAGATAGATTCTAAATACATTAAATAAAAAATAGTGGACACTTACGAAAAACTTTTAGAAAATAACAGGAAATGGGCTTCGGCGCAAATAAAAGAGGATCCTGAATATTTTGAACGTCTTATTGAATTGCAATCGCCGGAAGTATTATGGATAGGATGTAGCGATAGCCGCGTTCCTGCAGATAGAATTACCGGTACTCATCCTGGTGAAATATTTGTTCATCGTAATATTTCCAATCTGGTTGTTCATACAGATCTGAATATGTTAAGTGTACTTCAGTTTGCTGTAGAAATTTTAAAAGTAAAACATATCATTGTTTGTGGCCATCATAATTGTGGCGGAATCAACGCTGCCATGTCCAATCAAAGTTATGGCCTCATGGATCAATGGATATGGAATATAAAAAATGTATATCGGATGCATCGCCAGGAAATAGATGCAATGCCCACTCGTGAAGAAAAACAACACTTGCTGACAGAATTAAATGTAAAGGAACAGGTGATGAATCTCGCAAAAACTTCTATTATACAAAATGCCTGGAAGCAGGATAAATTTCCTTATCTGCATGGATGGGTTTACGACCTGCGTGATGGCATTGTTAATCCGGTTTTTGATATGGATTCTGATACTCCATCAGATCCTATTTTCGAATATAATAATATTTAAAAATGATTTCCTGTTAACAGATTTATATAATAGAATTTATTACAACCCTAAGATGTAACTTTAGTGGATTCAAATTTTTTTGAAATGGCACTTCTTCATAACATCGGTAATTTCTTCTGGAAAATTTTTAAAGCCATTTTTGTAAGAGAAAAAGATTGCTGTAAATAATTATCAACAATATTAATTCCTGCACAAACCTGGTTTTAAAGTGAATATCAATGGAAATTTATAATATCATTACATTAATTATTGTATTGACAGCGATTTTCGGGTATATCAATTTTCGGTTCATTAAACTTCCCGGCACCATAGGCATCATGCTTATTTCACTTATAGCTTCCCTTGTCGTTATTGGAATTGGTACTATTTTCCCTATTTTTTTTGCAAAAACAATAGAGTCTATAAAAACAATAGACTTTAATATTATAGTTCTAAAAATAATGCTGAGTTTTTTATTATTTGCGGCAGCTATTCATATTGATGTAAAAAAATTGAAGAGTGAAAGAATGGCTATTATTACATTTTCCACCATCGGCGTATTAATTTCCACCCTGGTAGTGGCAGCTCTTTTATTTCTAACGACGAATCTTTTCGGTCTATCCGTAAATTTTTTATACTGCCTTTTATTCGGTGCATTAATTTCACCTACGGATCCTATTGCTGTGATTGGTATTCTTAAAAAGGCCAAAATCCCTTCTTCGCTCGAAACAAAAATAAGCGGCGAAAGTTTATTTAATGATGGGGTAGGTGTCGTGCTGTTTATTACTTTCTATGAAATTGCTAAAATTGGTTTGGATAATACATCCTTATGGGATGTAATTTGGCTTTTCATTAAGGAAGCAGGAGGAGGAATATTGTTAGGTTGGTTATTAGGCTATCTTGGTTATTGGGCATTAAAATCGATTGATAATTATGTTGTGGAAGTCATGATTACTATTGCAATTGTAATGGGTGGATATTCGATTGCAGATAAATTAGATGTGAGCGGTCCGTTGGCTATGGTTATTGCCGGTATAATTACGGGCAATAAAAGTATGGATTTAGGAGTGAGTGATGTAACCCGGGATTATCTGAATAAGTTTTGGGAAATGATGGACGAAGTGATGAATGCTATCCTCTTTCTTTTAATTGGGTTTGAAATGCTGATTGTAGCATTCAATTTTACATTGCTTTGGTTGGGTTGCATTACTATTCTAATTGTATTATTCGCACGATATATTTCAGTAAAACTTCCTATCATGGTTTTGAAAAAGCAAAAACCATTTGAAAAAAATGCCATACCTATTCTAACATGGGGAGCCTTGCGTGGAGGTATTTCTGTAGCGCTTGCACTCTCAGTTCCAAAATATATGTATGGCGAAATGTTTGTGACCATAACCTATATAGTTGTACTGTTTTCAATAATAGTACAGGGCCTTACCATAGGAAAATTTGCTAAAAAACTTGCTGCAAAAAATTAGGGAAGCAATCCCGTTTTGAAAAGATAAATATTCGGCGATAAACTCTATTAATCAATTTTGATTTTCTAACGCTATTACTTTAATTTTACAGGCAATCAGGCGGATTTGTTTATTGTTCAGCCTGGTAAGATGGCAAAAGTTGCCTACTTCAACTTAACTGAACTAATAAACGAAAAAATATTCTGCAATCTCTCCACAGGATTTTTAAATTTCGTTTTTCAGTGTAATTTTTTGAGGAAATCAGTTAGCAAGCTGTTGTCATACTTATCAATAGTTTAATTTACTTTTTGATAAGTAAAATGAAAGGAATACAATAAATCCTAAAAAAAGAAATTTTTAATGAGACTGACATTATTGTTCAAGGAATTTTTTGAAAGTGAAAAAGGGGGTGGAATTTTGCTTATTCTTTGCACTATAGTTTCACTTCTGCTGGCAAATTCTTCTATGCAGGAATCTTATTTGAATTTATGGCATTTTGAATTAGCTGGTTTATCAATAGAACATTGGATCAATGAAGCCTTAATGGCTATTTTCTTTTTGTTGATTGGTCTCGAATTAAAAAGAGAAATTTATGTAGGTGAACTATCAAACATAAAAAATGCATTACTTCCCATTTTTGCCGCTGTAGGCGGGATGCTTATCCCTGCAGCACTCTTTTCTGTATTCAATTATGGAACACTTTCACAATCCGGTGCGGGAATTCCTATGGCAACTGATATTGCGTTTGCGATCGGGATACTTTCATTACTTGGTAATCGCGTTCCCATGTCATTAAAAATTTTATTAACGGCAATTGCTGTAATAGATGACCTGGGGGCTATCATTGTAATTGCCATTTTTTATACAACTTCTTTATCGCTTATCAATTTATTCATTGTTTTAGGCATTTTTGGAGTATTATTAATATTGAACCGGCTGAAAATTAAAAACCTTATTCCTTACATTATTGGGGGTATAGCAATGTGGTATTTTATGTTGCATTCCGGAGTTCATTCTACCTTAGCAGGTATCTTACTCGCCTTTGCAATTCCGTTTGGTAAAGGAGTAGAAAAATCGCCCTCCTATATTTTGCAGCATTGGCTTCATAAACCCGTTGCCTTAATTATTTTACCCTTATTCGCTTTGGCAAATACGGCAATTGTATTCGGTACTTCATGGTATTCCGGTTTAGCAGATTCAAATAGTCTTGGCATTTCAACAGGATTAATAATTGGTAAGCCTTTAGGTATTATTCTTTTTAGTTTTGCTGCAGTGGCTTTAGGAATTTGCGTATTGCCGCGTGATTTGAAATGGAAACACGTTTTAGGAATTGGGTTTTTAGCAGGCATAGGGTTTACTATGTCAATTTTCATTACGTTACTTGCCTATGACCAGGCAGAACAAATTACGGGATCAAAAATTTCAATTCTATTTTCATCGCTTATTTCGGGAGGCTTAGGATTTTTCTGGCTTCGCTGGACTTTGAAAAAAAAGAAAGGAAAACATCCTCAAAAACTAAAATTAGTTTATTAAAAAATAATTTTTATAAATGAAAAAAACAATTCAGGAATGCCTTAATGAACGCATACTCATTATTGACGGTGCTATGGGAACTATGATTCAACAATATAAGTTGGAAGAAAAAGATTACCGTGGCGAAAGATTTAAAGACTGGCATAAAGATGTAAAGGGGAATAATGATTTGTTGAGCATCACTCAACCACAAATTATTCAAGCTATACATCAACAATACCTTGAAGCCGGGGCAGATATACTTGAAACCAATACTTTCAGTAGTACCTCAATTGCCCAGGCCGATTATGATATGCAATCACTTGCCTATGAACTTAATGTTGCAGCTGCGCAATGCGCCAGGAAAGCGGTTGATGATTTTCTTTCAAAAAATGAAGGAAGTGAAAAATTTATTGCAGGCGCAATAGGCCCGCTCAATAAAACTTTGAGTTTATCGCCGGATGTAAATAACCCGGGATTTCGTTCTGTAACTTTTGATGAAGTGGCCAATGCATACTACGAGCAAATAAAAGGTCTGGTAGATGGAGGTGTCGATCTTCTTTTAGTGGAAACTATTTTTGATACGCTCAATGCCAAAGCTGCGATTTATGCAATCAAAAAATATTTCAGGGATACAAAGAAAAAAGAATTGCCCATCATGATTAGCGGTACTATTACAGATGCCAGCGGAAGAACATTGAGTGGACAAACGTTGGAAGCATTTTATATTTCTGTATCACATGCTAATCCATTAAGTGTAGGATTAAATTGTGCGCTTGGCGCAAAAGAAATGCGCCCGCATATTGAAGAATTAAGTGAAATAGCAGGATGTTACACATCCGCATATCCTAATGCCGGCTTGCCTAACGCATTTGGAGAATATGATGAACAGCCAGAAGAAACAGCTCATATCATTGAAGAGTGGGCGAAAGAGGGTTTTGTAAATATTGTAGGCGGATGCTGTGGTACCACACCGGATCATATAAAACATATAGCAGAACAGATAAAAAAATTTGAAGCAAGGAAATTACCGGAATTGGAAAAGGCATTATAGTGTTGCCGGAAAATTGGGCTAAAAAAAATTACACGAAGAATAAATTTGCTTTCTATTGTATCATGACAGTAGCAAAAAAAAATAAAAAATGACAAAAAATATAAAACCTTTTCTAAGGTTATCAGGTTTAGAACCGCTGGTGGTGCGCCCTGAATCACTGTTTATCAATATCGGGGAACGTACCAATGTTACAGGTTCCAAAAAATTTGCCCGCCTGATAAGAAGCGAAAATTATGAAGAGGCATTATCCGTAGCACGCCAACAGGTAGAAGGAGGTGCACAAATACTTGATGTAAACATGGATGATGCATTGCTTGATGGAGAAAAAGCAATGACTACCTTTTTGAATTTATTGCAGGCAGAGCCCGACATTGCCAAAATTCCGGTGATGATAGATTCTTCTAAATTCAACATTATAGAAGCAGGATTAAAATGCGTTCAGGGAAAATGCATTGTCAATTCTATTTCTATGAAAGAAGGAGAAGAGAAATTTTTGGAGCAGGCCTTCATTTGTAAGAGTTATGGTGCAGCAGTAATTGTAATGGCGTTTGATGAAAAAGGGCAGGCTGATACTAAAGAACGTAAAGTGGAAATTTGTCAACGTGCTTATAAAATTTTGACAGAGCAGGCAGGATTTCATCCTGAAGATATCATTTTTGATCCGAATATTTTTGCAATTGCAACCGGTATAGAAGAGCATAATAATTATGGAGTAGATTTTATAGAAGCTACCCGTGAAATAAAAAAATTAATGCCTCTTACAAAAGTGAGTGGCGGTGTAAGTAATGTGTCGTTTTCTTTTCGTGGCAACGATACCGTTAGAGAGGCAATGCACGCGGTATTCTTATATCATGCCGTAAGAGCCGGAATGGATATGGGTATTGTAAATGCCGGCCAGTTGGAGATTTACGAACAAATAGATCCGGAACTAAAAGAACTTTGCGAAGATGTGGTCCTGAACAGAAACGAAGATGCCACCGATAAATTATTGGCATTCGCAGATACAGTAAAAGCAAAAGGAAAGTCGGTAGTAAAAGATGAAGCATGGAGAAATGAAGCAGTAGAAAAGCGTTTAAGCCATTCATTGGTTAATGGAATTACCGATTATATTGAAGCAGATACAGAAGAAGCACGATTAAAATATCCAAAGCCGCTTGATGTAATCGAAGGTCCGCTTATGGATGGAATGAATGTAGTAGGCGACCTATTTGGAAGTGGTAAAATGTTTTTACCGCAGGTAGTAAAAAGCGCCAGGGTAATGAAAAAAAGTGTGAATTATTTATTCCCCTTTATTGAAGCAGAAAAAGAAGAAAGGAAACAAGCTCACATTGCAGCAGGTACAGTAAATGAAGAAGGAGCAGGACCTGCTAAAATATTAATGGCCACTGTAAAAGGTGATGTACATGATATAGGAAAAAACATTGTGGGTGTAGTGCTGGGATGTAATGGTTATGAGGTAATTGATCTTGGGGTAATGGTTCCTGCAGAAAAAATTTTGCAGGTGGCCAAAGAAAAAAATGTCGCTATGATTGGGCTAAGCGGCTTGATTACACCATCACTTGATGAGATGGTACATGTGGCAAAAGAAATGAAAAGAAATAATTTTACAATTCCTCTTCTCATAGGTGGCGCTACTACATCACGATTGCATACGGCTGTTCGTATTGCTCCTGAATTTGATAATGGGGTTGTGCATGTGCTTGATGCTTCGCGAAGCGTAAGCGTTGCCGGAAGCCTGCTCAATAAAGAAAGCAAGCCGGAATTTCTTGCCAGTATTAAAGACGAGTATGATAAATTAAAAAAAGATTTTGGAAACAAAAAATCAGCTAAATCTTTATTGCCATTTGCTGAAACCATAAAAAATAAATATCCAATTGACTGGAAAAATTTTACACCTGTAAAACCATCTTTTACCGGCACCAAAGTTTTCGAAGATTATGATCTCAATGAAATTTATGAATACCTTGATTGGCAACCATTTTTTATTGCCTGGGAAATGCATGGAAAATTTCCACAGATATTATCTGATGAAAACATAGGGGCTGCGGCTACAAAACTTTATGAAGAAGCACAGGTATTTTTGAAAAAAATAATAAAAGAAAAATGGCTTACGGCTAAAGGTGTTGTTGGCTTTTGGGAAGCCAATGCTATTGCAGACGATACGGTTGAGGTTACAAATAATGACGGTAAAAAATTACACCTTGAATTTTTGCGTCAGCAAATGAAGAAGGCACCGGGCCAGCCCAATATTTCTTTAGCCGATTTTATAAAGCCTGGCCAGCCCGACTATATCGGCGCCTTTGCCGTTTCTATTCATGGTATAGAACCTCACATCGAAAAATTTAATAAGGAGCTAGATGATTATAGCAAGATCATGCTACAGGCTTTGGCTGACAGGCTTGCAGAAGCGTTCGCGGAATTACTACACGCAAGAGTACGAAAAGAATTTTGGGGTTATGCAACCAACGAACATTTATCTGCAAAAGAATTGATTGAAGAAAAATATTCAGGTATTCGCCCTGCACCCGGATATCCTGCCTGTCCGGATCATACAGAAAAATACAAGCTTTTTGAATTATTGAACGCAACTGAAAATGCGGGTATCACTTTAACTGAATCATTGGCGATGTATCCCGCTTCTTCTGTTTGTGGGTGGTATTTTGCACAACCTGAGAGTAAATATTTTGGGATAGGAAAAATTGCCAAAGACCAGGTGGAAGATTATGCGGGAAGAAAAAATATGCCTGTGGAAGAAATAGAAAGATGGCTCAGGCCTCAGTTGGATTATGATGCATAGCCTTATAAAAAATATTTTAAAAGATAAATAATAAAAATAGATTTGAATTGGTTGTAAAGTAAATGATAATTAAATTCAATTATCAGCATAGAGTATAAGGCAACAAGTTTCAAAATCAATTAATCAATTAATTATGGCCATGCGCATTATAACTTATAACGTAAACGGAATAAGGTCAGCAATAAAAAAAGGATTTATTGAGTGGCTAAAAACCAATCCGGCTGATATTATTTGCATTCAGGAAGTAAAAGCACAAAAAGAAGATATTGATATCACGGCTATTGAAACCGCTGGTTATCGCCCTTTCTTTTTTACTGCCCAAAAAAAAGGATATAGCGGAGTGGGAATTTTAAGTAAACTGGAACCAGACAATGTAGAATACGGACATGGAAATGAACAAAGTGATTTTGAAGGAAGAGTATTACGTGCTGACTTTGGTGATATTACTATAATCAATGCATACTTTCCATCCGGCACAAGCGGTGAACACCGGCAATCTTATAAATATATCTGGTTAGATGAATTTTTAGATTATCTCAATGAATTAAAAAAGACAAGAAAAAAAATAATTGTTTGCGGCGACTATAATATTGCTCATCAGGAAATAGATATTCATAATCCTGTTTCGAATAAAAATTCAACAGGGTTTTTGCCTGAAGAAAGAGCATGGTTTGATAAATTATTAAAGAATGGATTTACAGATGGTTTTAGATATCTGAATAAAGATCCGCATCAATATACATGGTGGAGCGTAATGCGCCCCAGTACACGGTTAGAGAATAAAGGATGGAGAATTGATTACATCAACGTTACTGATAATTTGAAAGATCAAATTCAAACGGTAAAAATTTTTCCTGAAGTAAAACACAGCGATCATTGCCCAGTATTTCTTGATATAAAATTATAATCATGTTCATTTATAATATTACCTCAAAAGTGGATCATACAATTTTAAATGAATGGCTGCAATGGCAAAAAGAAATTCATATTCCAGAGATAATGGCAACAGGACTTTTTTATGAACACCGCTTTTATCAATTATTAGAACATGATGATGAAGAAGGAAAAACTTTTGTGACCCAATACTTAGCTAAAACCAAAGAGGACTACGATAAATATCTTCAACATTTTGCGCCTCTTCTAAGGGAAAAATCTTTACAAAAATGGGGAGACCAGGTTATTGCTTTTCGATCTCTTCTCCAAAATGTGCAATAAGTGTTTATATTATTTTTTTAGGTTTTTTCTATAGCATAAATATCATTTACTCCCGAACTTCTTATTACCTTATATAAGCAAAAATTGCCTGAAACCCTTTACAGTATTGGTATTTATACAATATCCATTTTGGAAATAGGGCATATTGAAAACGGGTTCTTTTGTGAAAGGCCTTACCAATTGGGGTTTTCAGCAAATTAAGTGGAAAAAAAAATTGCAAAAAATTTTATTGCATTGAAAAACCTTCTATATTTGTTGCTGTTAAAAAATCAAATAAAATTATTATGAACAAAGCTGAACTAATCGCCAAGATGGCCGATGATGCAGGAGTAACCAAGACACAGGCTAACGCTGCTTTAGATTCTTTTACCACAGCAGTTACCAAAACCCTTAAAGGTGGTGGCAAAGTAACACTTGTTGGCTTCGGTACTTTTTCTGTAAGCAAAAGAGCTGCCCGCAATGGCCGCAATCCGCAAACAGGAGCTGTTATTAAAATTAAAGCTAAGAAAGTGGCTAAATTTAAAGCAGGTAAAGAACTATCATCGAAAATCTGATTTTCGTAAAATTTCTACAAAGCAAGATGCAATTATGTATCTTGCTTTTTTTATTATAAAATTTTTACTCAAATAAATAAAATTTCAATGGGACGCGGCGATAAAAAAACAAAAAAAGGAAAAATATTTAAAGGCTCATTTGGTAAATCAAGACCAGTAACAGTAAAGGCAAAAGCTCCTGTGGCAAAGCCTGCTACAGAGAAAGCGGCCAAATAAACTGGCCTATTATTTAAGGCGCAAGCCTTTCGATATTCCATAAATTATCTTCAGTAAGAACATAATGTAATCGGTCGTGAAGCCTTCCGGGCCTTCCTTGCCAGAATTCTATGCTATTGGGTTCTACAATATATCCGCCCCAAAAATCGGGGCGCGGAATATTGTGGATCCCAAATTGGGAGGTATATTTTGATACATTTTCCTGAAGGAATTCCCGGTTTTCAATTACCCTGCTTTGGGGTGAACTCCATGCACCAATGCGGCTTTCGCGTGGCCGTTGAAAAAAATATTCATCACTTTCTTCCGCAGGGATTTTTTTTATTTTTCCTTCTATTCTTATTTGTCTCTCCAATTCTTTCCAGAAAAATAAAAGAGAAACAAATGGATTTGTTTCAATTTCTTTTCCTTTTCTACTTTGATAATTGGTAAAAAAAACAAAGCCGCTTTCGTTTATTTCTTTTAATAAAACAATTCTTGAGGAAGGTATGCCTGAAGAGCTACAGGTAGAGAGTGTCATGGCGTTAGGTTCTTCAATTTTACTTTCTATTGCATGCTGCCACCAGGTTTCAAATTGTATTAATGGATTAAGATCCACATCATTTTCTAAAAGAGATTGTAATTGATATTCTTTCCTGATGTCTGCAATGGAATTATGTTTACTCATTCTTTATTTTTTCTGTTAAGTTCAATTGCGCAAATTTAGCGAAGGATTATTGATATGAATTCTAAGAAATAAAAAAGCACTCCATTTTGGAATGCATTTGTAAATAATTTTGATGCTTAAAGCAAAGAATTAAGAATTCCAGGCTGCTGATTAAGATCCGCTTGGGGGTGTTGGTGGCGGCGGAGGTGGGGTTCCACTTCCTGTATTACCTATTTTATTTTCAATTTCTTTTTTCAAACTATCGAATCCGTCTTTTATATTATCTGTTGGTGACCTGAACATATAAGCAGAAGCTAAAATGCCGATAGCAGCCAGTGCTGCAATATAAATTCCGAAACCTACCATAGAAGCTCCCATAATAGAGCCAGTGGCCTGAGAATAAAACCAGATAATAAAAAGTAAAGCTATTGCGCCAGCCAATAAAGTAACTGTCCACATAGTTTTTTCCAGGTTCTTTGTTTGATCGCCTAAATAGGCAATAACACCACTGGCAACAAAGCATATAAACACAATAATGCCTTTATCATGCATGCCGTTTACACTTTGACTGTAGCCAAACATTGAAATTGAAATCCAGGGTAGAAACATTGAAATAAAGCCGACTGCGGAAGAGATTAAAACAAATTTTCTTTGTTTACTCATTGTTTGAAAATTCATAATCGTAAGTTTTAAAAAGTAAAAAATGAATTACAGTTTTAACAACGGTACGCACTTTCATAAACTACAGATAATTTTCAGGAAGTAAATATAGGTAAAGGTTTCTTACTTAGGAATTTTTTTGTCCGGAGAAAATTTTATTCTGGCTCACCATTAATTCGAGGTCTGCTATCATTTTTGCTTTTTCTTCTTCATAAATCGCCAGTTTGCTTTCGAGTTCATTTAATCGTGTAATACGAACTTCGAGATCCCTTTCTTTTTGATTCATTTCTATTACCTGTTTTCTTAAATCTTCATTTTCACTTTGCTGGGCGCGATGCTCGCTTTCTAATTGAGCGTATTTTTTTTTGATTGTGATTTCAGAAAGTAATATTTGCTCTAATTCTTTTTCGCGTTCTGCCGCTGCCTCCAATTGTCTTTGCATCAGGCCTATATTATTCTGCATCGATTGCAAATCATTTAACCTTGCATCATATTCACTTTGCAGCCCGGCCTGTTGGCTGTTATTTTCTTCTATTGAATTTAATTTATTTTCAACCTCTTCCAATTTTTGTCTTGTTGCGTCCAGTTCATTTTCTAATTTTTCTTTCACCTCATTTTCTTCGTAATACATTTCTTTCCAGTCTTCTTCATCAGCTTTTGGGTGATGGTTGTTATGCACTTGTTGTGAATTATATTGTTCTTCAAGCGTCTTTAATCTTTGTTGAAATTTTGAGAATTGTATTTCATAGAAAGAGGTATTATCTTCCACCGATTGCAATTTATTTTTTAGGCTTCTTATGGCTTCCTGCTGCGCCGGTGTTGAGTTTTGAGAAGAAGCTTCTTTTTTGAATCCCAGTGAAAATTTTTTATCTGTTGGTAAAAAATCATAACTGCTAACGATCATTCGGTAGGCAAAAATGAAACAGACAATAAGAATAATCAGGGATATGATCCACCAAATCCACATAAGGCATTATTTTATTAAAGAATAATGTAAACACAATATATAAAAATCCGGGGGTTATTTAATGTAGATTTTCAAAGGATAAAATTCCGGCTTCAATAAAGCAGGGTATAGGATCTCGTCAGCGGAGCGTAAATTAAGCTAAATTATCCGGTTACCAAAGTTCCAACTTTTTCCCCGGTGGCTACACGGAGTAAAGTGCCCGGTGTATCCATATCAAAAACTATAATGGGAAGCTCATTTTCCCTGCATAAAGTAAAGGCCGTCATATCCATTACTTTTAAATTCTTTGAAATGCATTCAGAAAACGTTATGGTTTCATATTTAATAGCGAGTTTATCTTTTTCAGGATCAGCAGAGTAAATTCCATCTACACGGGTTCCTTTTAATATAGCATCGGCTTTTATTTCTATGGCTCTTAATGAACCCGCGGTATCAGTTGTAAAATAAGGATTACCTGTACCAGCTCCAAAAATCACTACTCTTCCTTTTTCCAAATGCCTGATGGCTCTGCGGCGAATATAGGGTTCCGCTATTTGTTCCATTTTAATAGCGCTTTGCAATCTTGTATAAACACCCGCACGCTCTAAAGCACTTTGCAAAGCCATTCCGTTTATTACCGTTGCCAACATCCCCATATAATCTCCCTGCGCCCTTTCAATTCCGGTTTCAGCTTCATTCATGCCACGATAAATATTGCCGCCACCAATTACAATGGCAACCTGTACGCCCAATTCGGTAACAAGCTTAATATCCTGTGCATATTGTGAAAGAACTTGTGAATCCAGGCCAAAATTTTTATCGCCCATTAAAGATTCACCGGAAAGTTTGAGAAGAATTCGTTTAAACTTAGGAAGCATAAGTCGATTTGCAGATTGTAAAATTGCGATTTTTGGTTTAAAAATCGATGCAAGATAATGGATAAATTTTTATCCATTTAAACTCACTGATTTTTTATTGCGTTTATATTTTCCAAGGCATTTAATTCTATTTCATTTAAGGAAGATTTGCCTGCTTTGAAAGCCGCCACATCATAAAACACTGAATTGATGTGAATGACCACACGCTTATTCCATAATTTTTTGTTGGATTCTATGTATGATTTATTATTGGACATTGGGTTATAATTTGAATTTATAAAAAAAAGAGCCGCCATTTGGCAGCTCTTCATCTTGATAATTATAATATTTTTTATCCCAGCGCCACTCTCTTAAATTCAATAACCTTTAAATCCGCATCTAAACTTTTCAGATAGTCACCTACTGATTTGTTGCCGTCTTTTACGAAAGCCTGTGCAAGCAAAGTGCTTTCTTTAAAGAATTTATTTATTTTTCCTGCTGCAATTTTTTCAGCCATTTCAGCAGGTTTGCCTTCTGCTTTTACTTGTTCAATTGCAATATCTCTTTCACGTGCAATGGTTTCTGCGGGTACTGAAGATTGATCAATAGCAATAGGATTCATAGCGGCTATTTGCATAGCAACATCTTTTCCTGCTTCTTCATTTACCTTATTTAAGCCTACCAATACGCCCATTCGGTAAGAACCATGAATATATGCGGCTACATATGGCGCTTCTATTTTTTCAAACTTAGAAACACTTATTTTTTCACCGATTTTAGCTACCTGTTCGTTGAATTTATCTGCAACGGTTTCGTTGCCAATTTTTACAGCATTCAATTCGTCTATACTGTTTACATTATTTTCAATTGCTGCATCCATTATTGATTGTGCAAATGCAATGTATTCCGCGTTTTTACTTACGAAATCAGTTTCGCAACTTACATTAATAATGAATCCTGTTTTATTATCTGAGGTTGTTTTTGCGATTACTACCCCTTCCTTTGCTTCACGATCTCCGCGAAGGGCAGCTACTTTTTGGCCTTTCTTTCTCAAATAATCAATAGCGGCTTCAAAGTCGCCATTTGATTCTACTAATGCTTTACGGCAATCCATCATGCCGGCGCCGGTTTGCTGACGCAATTTATTTATACCTGCTGCTGTTATTGTTGTTGTGCTCATAGTTTTTTATGTTGAATGTTAAATGATAAATGTTGAATACGATCAATTTAATTGTATTCAACATTTATTATTTATCGCATTATTAATTTTTGATTATCAATTATCAATTATCTGCGCGCTCCGCCCGGACCCCTGTTACCTCCTTGCCCAGGTCCTGCTACTCTGCGCTTTTGAGGTCCTGCTGCACTGCGTCCTTTTCCTCCTGCTGGTCCGCCACCTCTACGGCGTTCACCGCTCTCATCAGTTCCTTCATCAAATTTCATATCACGTGAATCGTGCTCTTCAGTTTCTTCAGTTTCTTCTTCTTTTTCTGCCTGTCTTTCTGCTAATCCTTCTGCAATTGCAGCAACTATATAATTAGTGATGATAGCAATTGATTTTGTTGCATCATCATTTGCAGGAATAGAAAACTCAACTTTATTAGGATCGCAATTGGTATCCACCATTCCAAAAGTGGTGATGTTAAGACGTTTTGCTTCTGAAAGCGCAATGTGTTCGTGTCCAATATCTACTAAGAATAGTGCAGCCGGAACACGGCTTATTTGTGCAATACCACCCAAAACTTTCTCCATTTTATCCCTGTCGCGGGTTAATGTAAGACGTTCTTTTTTAGTGATGCTGTCAAGCGTACCATCGTTAAGCATTTTTTCAATGCTCTGCATTTTCTTCACACTTTTACGAACTGTGTTAAAATTGGTAAGCATGCCACCTAGCCAACGCTCAGTAACGAAAGGCATATTTACCCTTCTTGCAGCTTCTGTTACAATTTCTTTTGCTTGTTTTTTAGTGGCAACAAACATAATTTTTTTACCGCTTTTGGCAATAGATTTCATTGCAGCAGCTGCTTCTTCAAGGCCTTCAACTGTTTTGTTGAGGTCAATGATGTGAATACCTTTTTTTTCAGCAAAAATGTAAGGCAACATTTTAGGATTCCACTTCTTTTTTAAATGGCCGAAGTGTACGCCTGCTTCTAAAAGCTGCTGTTGTAAAGAAGGATTATTTTCCATTTATTTTTTATTAAAATTGTTTTTAAAATAGTATCAGGTAACCAGAAACTTAATTCCAGATTAACGTTTAGAGAACTGGAAGCTTTTTCTTGCTTTTTTCTTACCTGGTTTTTTACGCTCTACAGAACGTGGGTCACGTGTAAGTAATCCTGCTTCTTTCAAAGCGGGCCTGTATTCAGGATTTACCTGCAACAGAGCACGTGCAATTCCCAGCTTTACGGCTTCAGCCTGGCCTTTTACGCCACCACCGGTTGCATTTACTGTTATATCGAACTTATCAGCCGATTCAATAGTTTTTAAAGGAGCTTCTACCTGGTTTTGTAAATATACCAATGGGAAATAAGTTTTATAATCCTTTCCATTAATAGTGATGTTACCATCTCCTTTGGAAAGAAAAACTCTTGTTACGGCTTGTTTCCTGCGGCCTACTGCATTTTTTTGTTTTTCCATTATTTAATTTTTTTCTCCTTTCCCTTTGGGGAAAATGTGGAGTTTTTAGAAAGTTAAGGTTTGTGGTTTTTGTGCAGTATGCGGATGATCTGATCCAACGTACACGTAAAGTTTTTTATACATTTTGCGGCCAAGACGATTTTTAGGCAACATACCTTTTACTGCTCTTTCGATAACAGCATCGGGTCTGCGCTTTAAAAGATCACCTGCAGTTTCTTCTTTTTTACCCCCGGGGTAACCGCTATAATTAATGTAAACTTTATCGTCAAGTTTTTTTCCGGTAAATTTTACTTTATCACAATTGGTAACGATCACAAAATCGCCGCAATCTACGTGTGGAGTGTAATAGGCTTTGTTCTTACCACGGAGAACGGACGCTATTTTAGCGCACATGCGGCCTACGGTTTGATTAGTGCCGTCAACAACGTACCAGTTACGCTGCACGGTAGCCTCATTCGCATGTTTAGTGGTGAAATGTAATTTACTCATTATTGTTTTTTAATGATTTCTTAAGTTGATTTCAACTTGAGAAACCGGTTGAATTTAATTGCCGCTATCCCGGCATTTTTTTAAAGGAGGGCAAAGGTAGGGTGAAACAGGTTGAAAAAAATCCAAAACAGACCTCTTTTTTTAAGACACCTTTGTAACTCGTTGGTTATCTATGAAAAATTTGCCTTTATAAAATAGTCATAAAGCTTTTATTGGGTATTTTGCTTGGGAAGGATTTCATTTTTTATATAATAGAAAGGCTGATTTTAAATTTCCACTAAGGAAGTAGAATAGTAATAATCTGGAAATTGCCCATTTGCCGGGTTATACGGGAAATCCGTTTCAGGATTCAGGAATTGTACAATTTTAAATTTTCAATTTCCCGAATTTTGGGATGGAATTACTTTAACAATTATATTTGCCTAAAATTTTTTCTGATGGACAACAGTCAACCCGTAGGCAAATATTGGATCATATTTTTCTTATCTTCTATATTAATAATCATTTTTTTAATATGGATCCGCGAGTATTTCTGGATAGTACTTCCTTTCTTAATTACCAGCTTTAGTAAGGCAATGAGATTAATTTAAATATTTCTCTTCTTATTATTTTGAAGGTTCCAGTACTTGCTGAAGTTTATTTTGCAGGTCGGGGCCTCTTAATTCTTTACCAATTATTTTCCCCTGGGGATCTATCAATACATTAAATGGAATTCCTTCTACCTGGTATAAAGTTGCGGCTTCACTATTCCAAAATTTTAAATCACTGATCTGTTTCCATACAAGACCGTCATCTTTTATCGCTTTCAGCCATGCTGCTTTATCTTTATCGAGTGAAATTCCCAGTACGGTGAAATTTTTGTCCTTAAATTGGTTGTAGTTCGCAACCACATTCGGGTTTTCTTCCCTGCATGGGCCACACCAGCTTGCCCAAAAATCTACTAATACATATTTTCCACGAAGTGAACTTAATGAAAATGGCTTGCCATCTACATCAGGCAATGTAATGTCAGGAGCCATTTGTCCAACTGCAATTGGCCCACCTTGTGTTTTTGCCTGTTGCGATGCAGTATATTGGTTAAATTGTTTTACTACCTCGGCAACAGAAGAATTTTTTGGATATTTTTTTGTCAGGTTGGTTAATAAATTATTGACAGTATCAATGCTAACATCCTGTGCATAGCTTAATGCAAATAGTGCAACTACCGGGCTTGAAGTAGTGTCAATATAGCGAATCAGAAAATTTTTATACCATTCATTGCTGATATTGAAATTATTTTCTGCAATAAATGCAAGTGAGTCATTGTTTTGCTGTTGATAATCTTTCCTGCTTTGATCTTCGCTAATCAATTTTGTATGAATAGAATCAAGCATGAGGATTAATTTAGTAAGAGAGGCATTGGCCGGCGTATTAAATTTTGTATTTTGTAATGTGGAATCATTGGCACTTGCAGAAAAATCGATATCATCTTTATCATTGATAAAAAGATAACCTGCACTTTTTTCAAATCTGATGCGGTACAAACCTTCTTCAGGAGAAGTAGCTTTTACTACAAACTTTCCTTTAGCCATTTCTGCTGTATCTAATACCTGTGGCGGATTCTGATTAAAAAATATTTGTTCTAAAAACACTTTTTGATCAGGCGCATCTTTCAATTCTCCATTTACTTGAAAACTTCCCGCCTTATGTGGTGAGGTACAGCTAAATAAAAAAAGCACACTTATAAAAATGAATATTTTGTTCATGATAATTATTAATTGTATTTTATTGATTTAATTTTTGATTGAGTATTTTATTTACCGCCTGCATATCTGCTTTTCCTTTACTTTTCTTTTTTACTTCCCCGGCAAATAAGCCTATTAAATTCTTCTTTCCTTTTTTATATTCCGAAATTTTATCGGGCATATTTGCGAGAACTTCATCTACCCAGGTATTGAGCGTATCATCATTTTTCTCCTGTAAAATATTTAATTCCTTAGCTATTTCCATGGGTTCTTTTTTACCTGACTGAATCAGCACAGGGAAAATTTTAGAAGCAGCAACGCCAAAACTTACACTTCCTGCTTCTACAAGTTCTACCAACTTTGACATTGCTATGGGGCTGACCGAAAAATTTTCAATTGCAATATTATGGTCGTTCAGGTAAGATTTTACAGGGCCAATAATCCAATTGGCCACTGGTTTATAAAGATTAGTATGCTGAATAATATTTTGAAAAAAAGTAACCGTTTCCCTGTCATCACAAATCACTTTTGCCGCTTCCTGAGATAATGCATATTGCTCTATCAACTTTTTTTCTAATGCCAATGGCAACTCCGGTAAAGATTCTTTTATGAAAGAGATTTCTTTTTCAGTTACTAAAAACGGGACAAGGTCCGGTTCAGGAAAATAACGGTAATCATTAGCTTCTTCTTTTGATCTTAAAGCAAATGTAGTTCCGTTGGAGGCATCAAAACTCCTGGTTTGCTGAATCACTTCTTCGCCATTTTCTACCAATTGAATCAACCGTTTTATTTCATGATCAATGGCTTTTTTTACGTTTCTTATAGAATTAAGGTTTTTTACTTCTACTTTGGTTCCCAACTTTTTTTCACCTTTTAACCTGATAGAAATATTGGCATCGCAACGCATACTTCCTTCTTCCATATTTCCATCACAAATCTGTAGATACCGAACCATTTTTCTTATTTCAGTTACGTAAGCAAAAGCTTCTTCTGAAGAATGAATATCAGGTTCTGAAACAATTTCAAGTAAGGGAACTCCTGCGCGGTTAAGGTCAATGCAGGTATAGTTTTCATCCGCATCATGAATGCTTTTGCCGGCATCTTCCTCCAGGTGTATCCTGTTCAGTAAAACATTTCTTTCATTTCCATTAACCTGTATAGTTACCGTTCCATTTTTGCAAATGGGGGTAGTATGTTGTGTAATTTGATAACCTTTTGGCAGATCAGGATAAAAATAATTTTTTCTTGCAAAATAATTATTGGTAGTAATATCACAATTAAAAGCAATGCCAAGTTTAATGGCGTACTCCACTGCTTTTTCGTTCATCATAGGCAAAGTGCCCGGATGTGCAAGTGAGATGGCACTCACATTGGTATTGGGTGGATTACCGAAAAGAGTACTGTCGCCACAAAATAATTTACTTTGGGTTTGCAATTGAGTATGCACTTCGAGTCCGATCACCGGTTCATATTTTTCAAAATCCAGCATGACGGCGAAGATATGAAAAGACATTTCCTTTTATATGGAATGAAAACATAAAATAAAAATTAAGCCACTCACTTTTTGCCTTCATAATAGTTGCATTGTTGTAATGAGCCTAACCTGATGCGTAAAGGAATTTTAATTGCTTTTTCAACAGCCAGTTCATTTTTGCAAAAAAAACCATAGTTGTTGGTGGTAAAATTTGCTGGAATTGTTTGTTCCAAATTGGCAATTTTATTCAAAAAAATATTGGAAGGAATAAAATGAATAGAATCTGAAGGGCTTACTGTATTTTTTGCAAAAAAAATACTTTCATTCAAATGGGCCTGTATGGATTTTTGAGCAAAGGAAGGGATGGTTAATATTAAAAAAACCACAACTAAACCACAAATTTTATTCCAAAAAAACATATCATTACTTTTGCATGTAAATTTACAATCTTTAAAAACAAAAATATTAATGTCTTTAAGCCAGCGATTACAACAAAAACTTCTGCAAAAATTATCGCCTCAGCAAATACAGTTAATGAAATTGTTACAGGTACCTACGGCTCATTTGGAAGAAAGGATAAAAGAAGAGTTAGAAGAAAACCCCGCACTGGAAACTGGTGAAGATGGCTTTGACGATAATCACGAGGAGCCAAAAGATGACTTTGAAACTGTGGATGATGAGTTTGAAAATGATGGAAGCGAAAATGATTATGATAATATTGATATCAGTGAATATATAAATGACGGTGACGATGAACCGGGTGATTATAAATATCGCGATGATAATTATGGTGATCCGGAAGAGACCAAGGTGATTCCTCATAAAGTAGAAACTTCTTTTTACGATACTTTGAAATCGCAGTTATTAATGCTGGATCTTGATGAGAAACAGAGAAAAATTGCTGAGCAAATTATAGGAAGTATTGATGATGACGGGTACCTGCGCCGCGATATTTCTTCCATTGTTGATGATCTTGCTTTCCGTCAAAATATTGATAGTACGGAAAAGGAAATTGAATACCTGATAGATTTAATACAACAATTTGATCCACCAGGTATAGGAGCCAGGGATTTGCGGGAATGCCTTTTGTTGCAATTGAAAAGAAAAGAATTAAATGGACAACCGGTCGATATTGCTATTGAAATCATTGATAAATATTTTGAAGAATTTACCAAAAAGCATTATGAAAAAATTCAACGGGCATTAAATCTGGATGATGAAGGAATTAAAGAGGTAATAAACCAGATCATAAAATTAAATCCAAAACCGGGCGGCCAGGTTGGGGAAACCAATAAACTGCAGAGTTATGTAATTCCTGATTTTTTTGTTCTGAATAATAATGGCAAACTTGAAGTGACGCTTAATTCAAAAAATGCCCCAGATCTTAGAATCAGCGAAGGATATAGGGATATGCTGAAAGATTACGACCGTGGCACTAAAAAAGATAAGCGCCAGAAAGAAGCGGTAATTTTTATAAAACAAAAAATAGATTCAGCCAAATGGTTTATAGATGCTATCAAGCAAAGACAGCATACTCTTTTGAGCACAATGCAAACAATTGTTGAATATCAAAAAGAATTTTTTTTAACCGGCGAAGACACTGATCTGCGCCCGATGATTTTAAAGGATATTGCAGAAAAAACTTTTTTGGATATTTCTACCATCAGCCGTGTTGCCAATAGTAAATTTGTGCAAACAGAATTTGGTACTTACCGGTTAAAATTCTTTTTTAGTGAAAGTTTAGTAACCGATAGTGGTGAAGAAGTGAGTACACGTGAGGTAAAAAAAATATTGAGCAACCTGATAGGAGAGGAAAGTAAGCAACACCCGCTTAGCGATGAAAAACTTACTGAACTATTACAGGAGAAAGGCTACAATATTGCACGGCGTACTGTAGCAAAATATCGTGAACAACTCAACATTCCGGTAGCGCGTTTGAGAAAAGAACTTTAGTATGGAAAATAATTTTAGTGATTCGGGAAAAACCATTCAACCCTCATTGGTATTACAAAATAATGGGCAGCAGCCACTTGTTGTACGATGGTTTGCGCATTTTTTTTCTTTTGTATTCCATCCGCTTTTCATTCCTGTATTAGCCGCCTGGTATATAGCATTTTGGCAACCCGGGTACTTTACAGGAATGCCTTCACATGATAAATGGCTGATTGTAATGCGTGTTGGTTACAATACAATTTTTTATCCTGCATTAAGTGTTTTATTATTAAAAGCAGTTGGATTTATTAAAAGTATTTTTTTAAAAACACAAAGAGAAAGGATCATACCTTATATAGCTACCAATATTTTTTATTTTTGGATGTATCTTGTTTTTAAAAACCAGGAAGAAGTTCCTACAATACTTACCAGTTTTATTTTTGGAATTTTTCTTGCTTCGTCTGTAGCATTAATTGCTAATATTTATTTTAAGATAAGTATGCATGCATTGGGTGTCGGCTCACTTTCAGGCTTAATGTTACTTATTATTTTTTCAGGAGTTTCTTATGTTGTTTTCTTACCGGCCATGTTGGTTTTTATCATAACAGGTTTGGTATGCACTTCAAGAATGATCGTAAGTGACCATACTCCTTTTGATATTTATACGGGAATACTTTTCGGAATTATTTGCCAGTTTATTGCTTATCTATTTATTGCAGCCTGATTTTTATTTTGCATCAAATTCAAACAAATTTCCGGGTTCTCCTTTTTTCCCCTCAGAAGAAATATACAATTTTCCTTCGGGTGAAAAACAAATTCCTTCAGGCTGTGGCATTAATTCTTTACCAATAAATTGAAATGATTGTAAAGTGCCATCACGACTGAAAACCGCCATACACTTATTGCCGCGTGTGGAAAGTATGTAAATGTTATGCGATACAGGATGTACTGCTATGGCCGAAGGATTAAAATCCAATTTGCTTCCCGCTAATTTTTCAAAATCTTTTTTATGAATAATAAGTAAAGGCGCGGCATCTAATTTTTGACTTTCCATATTAAATTCATAAACAGCCTTTGCTGATTTTTTTTCGTCCTGAAGCCCTGATGCGTCCTTACAGGCTATTAATAATTTTTTAGTTACAGGATCATAGCAAAGCCCTTCAGTATTATTTTCCTTTGACAAAGAAGTAGGAATTTCCTTTACATCAGGTTTCGAGTTCCAGTTTGTTATTTTAAATAAAATTCCATGACTCCATAATGCATATACTACATCATTAATTATGGTTACATCTTCAACATCGACTTTGCTCTTTTCTTCATTTTGAAATGGAATTGTTTTTTCTAACACTGCATTTTTATCATCTATTTTTAAATAGTATAAATTGGGATGCAGGTCTTCTATCAGAATTAAATGATCTTTATCAATCCATGTATTACCCGATACTTCTACTAATTGAGAAGGAAGTTTCCATGTATGATTTGGATTTTTTAAATCATAATTATTTATTGTTACTGCGTTATTCGTGCCCAGGGAATCTGAGGCTATTTTTGAAGGCAGTACAACAATGACAGGCTCTTTTTTGGGAGTTGAATTATTGGCATTACAAGAAAAAAGAAGGAAGGCAATGCTGAAACAGGCAAACAGGTTTTGATTCATAAATTGTAAATGGACTTTACCAGTGAGAGTAAAAACCATTCCATGAATTACTAAGCAATGATTTTTGCGCTGTTATTAATCAATTTTAATTTTTAATAACGGCGTTATCTTTTTATTTAAATATTATTTTCTACAACTTATCTCAATTCGTGGCAATTCCTGTACACTTAGCCTTTGGTACTTTAATTAACTGTAAATTTTATAGTATCATAATTAAAATCATTTAAACCCTGTGCGGGCTATTCATATACTTTGTATGTATAATTTCTTCCATTGGTTTTTCATACACTTTACCTTCCACCCAGGATATTATATCCAGGTAAGCAAAAGATCTTGTTTCAAAACGATTTTTTTCCAAATGCTTTATCTTCTTAAGAAACTCTTCAAGTTCCGGTCTTAAAAATTTTGCTTTTACTTTAAAGGAATGACGTAAAAAACTAAAAATGGCTTCTTCAACTACTGTAAGGTTTTTCATTTTTGCCATAAAGCGATAAACAGATTTTATGAGGGAATCCAGTATTTCTTCATTTCCAATTTCATAGTGGCAAAGCAAATGCATGAGCCGGGCATAGCATTGAAGGTCGGTACGGAGGCCTGCCTGGTTGTCATTTATAATCTTATGGAGGTAATCTATTGCAATATTATATTCACCTGCGCCAAAATAAAGTGAAGCGAATTTATAATTGAAAACGAGAATACGATGGCTATCAACAAATAGAGAATATTCTTTCAATTTTTCTTCTATTCCTGGCACAATGGCAAGGCCTTCCTTAAAATCCCCCTGCATTAGAAACTGATTTATTTTGGCACTGTTTATATAAATAGAAGTATGCGTGCGAAAATTATCGTGCTGATTAGCAACAGGCGTTTTTGCAAATTCTTCAAACTGTTTAAGAGTAATTTTAAATTGTTTAAAATTGCGCAGGTCAAAATGCGCATTTAATAAATTATGCATACCTTTTATGTAATGTCCTGTTTCTACAGCAATCATTATATCATTTTCACCAAAGAGGCCAATCCATTTTTGGCTGTAGCGATAATACATTAAAAAATCCTGGCGTATAAATGCATACCAGCAATAGCTTTGGTATAAATACAATTTTTCATAAAAACCATGAATAGCATCAGCATCGGCCGGTAATGAGCTTTTAAAAAAATTCCTGATATCTTTTTCATCTTCCACATTACGGGCGTGCCCATTCTTTACATACCACCTGTAAAGCAACAAGGCAAGATTGGAAAGCCTTGTTACTCTGTCAATATGCCCGCTAATGTCCAGCGCTTCTTCCGCGAGTTTTTCTGTTTTTTCCAAAGTGCTTCGGGTAATATGAAGTGTTTCTATTTTCTTTTCAAGGGAAATTACCTGCACCAGGAAATTCATTTTCTGATTGGTTTTGGCCAATTCTTTCGCTTTCTCAAGTATATGAAGGCTTTGTATTTTTAATCCTTTATTGTAAAGAAGACGGGCATTATCGAGTTGTTCACTAAGTTTAAGGTCAATATTCTCGTTAGTCTTTAACAGGCGAAGGCTAGCAAGCAATTGCTTGTACAGGTGCGTTTTTAAATTGGATAATTGAGATTTAGTAAAATCTCTTAAAGTTTTCAAGAGAAGCTTTTCATCATATTCCGACTGTTTATCCAGCGCATCAAATAACCGGATAATTTTAAGGTCTTCTTTGGCTGAACTCCTTTTTATATAAAGTTTAAAATGTCTTTTCTCAGACTTCTCAAGTGAGTGAACTAATTGGAATAATGTATCGGAAAAAAGGTTGGGCATCATTAATAATTTATCCTGGAACGCTTATTGGCAAAGGTTTTATAAAAGAAGTAATCAGTTCAGCGATGATATAATTTGCTTTAATTTGATTATTTATTTTTGTCTGCACAGCGTAAGTTTGTTTAACAAAAGGGTTAATAAATGGCAGGCAATTTTTGAGGAGGTACTTGTTCAAGGTTTTCCCTTTGTAAGCTGTGTATCAGCACAACATTAACAATTTAAGAATCTCATATCAAGCAATCGTAAAGGGGTCGTCCTGTTTCTACAGGAGGACCTATTTTTTTTCTGAGTGTGAAAATAGATTTTATTTTTTAAGAATAAAATTTTTTTTATTCCACACTTTTTCATATTTCTAAATTTTACCTGCCGATCCATATTATTTTACCATTCAAACCAATACATAAAAAGGCTTGCCGGTCATCAGACCGGCAAGCATGTAAAGTAGAATTGATAGGGTAATTAAATATTGCCAGAATTATAATTTTGCAACTACAATATTTTCAATAGTATGCATAGTTGAACTTATTTTATAAACCTGGGTATTATGTGTTTTTGCTGAAGTAACTTCAACTGTTACACCAAATCCGGGCGAACTTAATTCTGCTTCATCAACAGCGAGTTGATATTTCCTTGAAAGATTGACTCCTTTTACTTTTTCGGAATACAATACATTCCTGTCTGCATCTTTTACGGAAATAAAATACTCTTCTGCATCAGTATTATTCAGGTTAAGCTGAAATACCGGTTGGTTTTTGACATTTCCGATAAATTTTAATTCAGCGGGATCACCGGTTTTTGGGGCTGCAAATGTGGATTTTGATAAGCCCATTGTACAAAGGGTAAATAAACCCATTGTAATGATTCTGGTTGTTTTCATTGCTTGTTTCATAAAGTGAAATTTTAGATTAAAGATTAATGTTCATTTTTTTAAATTCTTAATCATACAAGCAATCATGGTGTAAAAGTAGGTTGCATAAAATCATGTTGCAAATCAACTTTTGCTGTATTTTTTCATCTTAAACATTGAAATGAAATGTGAAAACCCTTGCCAGCACTTAGTTTCACAATAATAAATTATGATGCCCAAATGCCAATATTACTTTATTGTTAAGCTAAAAGTAGCTCTGGTTTTATAGATTTAAGTGATGTATTATTGGCCAATAATGCGTACACGGAGATGAAGTACCTTCTTTTTATTAAGGTAGTAATAATGTATTATATTTATTTATTTCAATGTTTTTCTGATATGAAATTGCATTACCTACTGTGGGGAATTTTCATTCACCATTTTCTCTTTTGGAAATTGGTCTTGGTGGTAAAGATGGGTTGAATGTTTTTGTCCATAATTTTTTAAAATATTATGCCGGTAATTTAAATTATGCCTACGTGCTTTAATTGTTCACACTATATTTCTATTTATCACCAGTACACCTTTTAAGGATGTTGTAATTTAAAGATAATCTTAATCCGATTAATTAAGTCGTTGGTTTTTTAGTAATAAGACATTTCTTTATTCTATTAGAAAACTCCTTTTTATAATTAATTAGTAACTATTCAGTCTATTAAAGATGGATTATTTTTTTCAAAAATCTTCGGTTTATCCACAAAAATTGTACGTTTTCAAAAATTCTGTTTTTTATACCCATTTTATGCTTGAAATAAATTGAATTTGTGCATTAAA
>DATCMY010000359.1:0-5516 GCA_036565505.1 Hanamia sp. | reverse complement strand
CTGTATAGCTGATGGCCAAGCTTGTGAATGGTTTACGAATTGTTGCAATGTTTGTGCAGCGAACTTCTATTGCAAAGCTTCATAATTTAGGTATTTAGAAAGCCAATTGTAATTTTTAAGAAAGGCGGATTAGTGATAACCTATCCGTCTTTCTTTCAAGATCCATAGCCGAAATAAAATCAATAAGTTAATTTACTTTTAATCATATTAATTTAATGATAAAACTAAAAATATTAGTTTTCTTTTGTCTTATCTGTGCTACCAGCGGAAATGCACAGTCTCTCAAGCAAAAGGAGTATTTGATAAAAGGGGAGATTAAGGGAATTGACTCTGGTACGATCCGGATGTCCAATAGTAATGTTCTCGATAGTTCTATTATTTTAAATGGAAAATTTTCATTGAAAGGAAGCATTGGTTTCCCGGAAAGAATGTTGTTTAATATTTCTCCAGGTAACTGGAACTTCAGGGCATTTGTTGAAGATACCACCATAACTCTTTTTATAGATACCGCCGGTGCCCGGCACTATGGGCATGGAATTAATAAATGGGCACTAATATGGGAAATTCAAGAAACAGGATCCAAGCTCTCTGATGTCTATTCAAAATATACAACCGAAACAAACGTAAAAAATTATAGTTCCGTTATTTCCTCTTTAAACGAAAGGCTTAACTCCGGGAAGGGCAACGCGGACGTAGCATCCCATTTAGAACATGAAATCGATTCGGTAAAAACCCTTGCTTTGTCGGGCCAAAAAGTTTGGATCGAAAATTATATCAACCAATACCCTGCTTCAGTTGCCGGGGTTTACCTGTTTAATAATTTTTATGAGTCGGCATCCACTGATATATCGCTGGCTTATTTACAATCGACATTGGATAAATTTTCTGGGTTAGCAAAAGCTTCCGTTTATTATAAGCAGTTGTATAAAGCAGCAGCCGATTTGGCTCTTCTGCAAATAAATAAAATGGCCCTGGATTTTACTTTATTAAAAAGAGATAAAACTAAATTTACTCTTTCATCAACACGCGGAGGTTACACACTAATAGATTTTTGGGCAAGTTGGTGCGCACCCTGTCGAAGAGCTATTCCGAACTGGAAAAAAGTATATGGAAAATATCATAAAAAAGGGTTCAACATTATAAGTGTAGCGGATGACAGAAACTTGAGTGACTGGGAACAGGCACTTGTGAAAGAACAAATGCCATGGATTCAAGTTATTGATAATTTCCCTAATAAGAATGAACCAGCTGTCGTGACAGAATTATATGGCATTAAGTCAATTCCATATTATGTTTTGATTGATAAAGATGGCAGAATAATTCTTTCTACCAATGATGAGAGTGCAATTCAGCGTAAAATAGAAGAGATACTAAAATGAGTTGAGTTGTTGATTAAAATTATAATTTAACTACTGTAAACAAATCGGAATTTATCTAAGCACCCCCTTTCAATTAAGGAACTAAACGAATATGAATGGACTCTTTTTGAAAAATGTAATGGTAAGAATATATTAGGAAAAGCCTTACTTTTTGGTAAAATGACTTTTACTCATCAATTGAAAATAGTACCTAATTACATTGATACGTATGCTAATTTATTATACAAAATTGGGGACAAGATGTATTTGACAAAATAAAGAGGAGTGAAAAAACTTGGTAAATATTAAAATTAAAAATTATTACTACTAATTTATAAGCACTTGATGAAGAAAGCTAAAATAAGTATTTCGCAAGCAAAAATACCTTGCTCTATTGCCATCCTCACCTGCTGGTATGGTCCATATCCCTGGTATTTTCCTTATTTCATTCACTCATGTTCATACAATCCTTCAATAGATTTTTTAATAATAACAGATAACCACACAGCCATACCCAACAAACCAGAAAATGTAAAAATTATATACAAAACTCTCGAAGAAATAAAAACAGCCGCTTCAGAAAAATTAGGCTTTAAGGTAAACATTGACTGCCCTTATAAACTTTGCGACTTTAAACCAGCTTATGGTTTTATTTTTTCGGAATTATTAATCAAATATGATTTTTGGGGGCATGGCGATATAGATGTAGTGTATGGCAATATTCGTGGTTTTATGACAGATGAACTACTAAATAATTATGAGATAATCAGCAGCCGGCATGACTATATTACTGGTACTTTTTGTTTATTCAGGAATAATGAGCAGATGAATACTTTGTTTAAGCAAAGCAAAGATTATAAAAAGGTGTTCAGCAGTTTTGAACATTTTTGTTTTGATGAATGTAACTTTTTGTTTGCAGAGTTGCAGAACGGGGCTTCCATTTTTGATTACCCCAACAATATTCAAAGTATGACGTGGGTTGTTAAAAAAGCAGAAACAGAAGGAAAACTAAAAGCATTTTTTGATTTTATTATTATTGAAGGTACGCCGGGTAAAATTAAGTGGGATAATGGTAAAATTATTTATAAGAATATGTATGAGGCTATGTTTTATCATTTAATAAAGTTTAAAACAGAATGTAAGCGGCCAAAAATATTAAACCCTATGCCAGATACCTTTTATTTTACTCCCAAAAAAGTTACGAGAAATCAAACAACTTGAAATTCCCTCTTTATAAACAATTAGATGCCATGGATTGTGCCATCTCTTTCTTATTGTTTTCAATAATGCTTGATTATGTGAATATTACAATTACTCACTGAAATATGAAAAAATTTGTCTAATATAAAATTCATTCAAACACTCTATTTTGATAAGTCAATAAATCCATTTAAACATACTTTTGGCTGGGCAGCTCCTGAATATCATCTAATGAGTTGGGCTTTAAGTTGTTTGCAGTTAAATAATATTTATGAGAAAGTTGATTTGTACGCCAGCAGTAATGCCGCTAAATTGTTAATTGATGATCTTGGACTTCCATATAGCAACTTATATGTAACACATGATAATCTCAATATGGCAAATAAAAATCTTTGGGCATTGCCAAAGATTTTTACATACTCCTTGCAGGATGAACCCTTTCTTCATCTTGATGGCGATGTATTTCTTTTCAAAGAATTGCCGGCCACGTTACTTGGTAGCCGATTGATAGCCCAAAATGTGGAAGAAGCAACTGAGTATTATTTATCTACTCAAAAAGAATTGATGACTCATTTCACTTATTTTCCTGATTGTGTCAAAAATGACTTTGATAGTGTAGTGCCAATAAAAGCAGTGAACGCAGGAATAATTGGAGGTAACAATATCTCTTTTATTAAAGAATATACAAATTTAGCATTTGAATATATAAACCGAAATGCCGGGTATTTATCGAATATAAATGTTGACCGATTTAATATCTTTTTTGAACAGCATCTATTCTATAGTCTTGCAAAAGAGAAAGGTTTGCCGATTGAGGTTCTTATAAAAGAAGCCATCAAGGATAACCGGTATTTGCATCTGGGTGATTTTCATGAAGTGCCTTGCAAAAAAAACTACATGCATCTCTTAGGGCAATACAAAAGAGATGAATACACCTGTAGGCAGATGGCTTCAAAATTAAGGCAGTTGTATCCCGAACATTATTACAGGATTGTATCTCTTTTCAAGACTGAGTTTACCCCGCTTTCAATAAGCTTATATACTGACAAAAGATTTGCTACAGTAACGGATTACATACAATTTAATGAAAGGGCAAAGGGATTTTTATCTATTTCATCTTGCACTACAGATGCAATGATTTCAAATAATAGGGAAGGTATATTTTTTGAAAAAAAGGGAATAACCACTCTGACATTATTAAAAAAAAGGGTTAATGAAGTGAAGGACTTTGGCTGTTTTACAAAAGCTAAAATAGAAAATGATTTTACAGAGTTTTCTGAAAATCTTATGCAGGTTCTACAGCATAATAGTAGATTCCAGGAGGAATACATTTATGGCCGGGATTTGGAATCAGTCAATTGGTTTTGTGAACTTTTTGGTAATGATTTAGCTATTCCAAACAAAATGATAACTAAGTGTATTGAGATAAGTATTATTAAATCCAGTTTTGATTGGGCTGGATTATTAAATCAACATAGTCGAATTGGAGTTAAGTATTATGAAGTACTGAAATTAAACCTTGGGGAATTCTACAATTTGGTCATCCCGGAAATATTTGGAGATGGATTTTCATTGCAAGATTTGGATGAAATGGAGAAAATTATTCTGGAGCATTTATCAGTCCCATTATCAATCAAAGAGCTATTTACCAAAATGCATATTTATGTCGAGGAAGATATTATACAAAATCATTTAGAGGAATATGAACAACTTATTATTGTTATGCTTAAGCTATTAGTATTAAAAAAAGCTATTAAGCCATTTAGTAAAAATCGATAATTGACTAAACCTTTCCCAATCTACAAACAACTTGACGCTATGGACTGCGGCCCCACTTGCTTGCGCATGGTGGCAAAATATTATGGCCGCTCGATATCACTTGATCATCTGCGCAATAAGTCGCAATATGGCAAAGAAGGGGTATCTATGCTGGGATTGGCAGAAGCTGCAGAAAGTATTGGTTTAAAATCAATTGGCGCTAAACTTACATTTGGACAGCTCATTAATGATGTCCCGCTACCTGCAATTATTCATTGGGATCAATATCATTTTGTGGTATTAACCCCTGGCTCAAAAAAAAACAAATTAATTATTGCCGACCCGGCTAAAGGGCTGATAAAATTAAGCAAAGATGAGTTTTTGAAACACTGGATTTCTATTCCTCCCTCTTCGGGAGAGATAGAGGGGGCTGGAAAGGGAATTACTCTTTTGTTGGAAAGTACTCCATTATTTAAGCAAATGGATTTTTCTGATTCTGAGCAAACACAGAAAGGGAAGATTGGCTGGAATTATTTATTCACCTATTTAAAAGAACACAAAGCTTATTTTTTTCAAATATTGCTGGGCTTGCTTATTGGCAGTGTTATACAACTTATTTTTCCTTACCTCACACAAAGTATTGTTGATACCGGTATTAATACACAAAATATCAACTTTATCCAAATAGTTTTGGCAGCTCAATTGATGTTGCTGTTTTCCCAAACGGTAGTTGAGTTTATCCGGAGTCGCATTCTCCTACATATTAGCACGCGCATAAATATTTCCCTGCTTTCGGGCTTTTGGTCAAAGCTATTAAAATTACCCATGCAGTTTTTCGACAGCAAACATCCTGGAGACATAATTCAACGTATTGGCGACCATCACCGCATTGAAAATTTTTTAACTGGTACCGCGCTGAATACCTTTTTCTCCATGTTTAACCTTGTGATATTTTCTTTTGTTTTATTGGGTTATAGTCTCACTGTATTTACAATTTTTATTGTGGGCAGTATTCTATATTTACTTTGGATACAATTTTTTTTAAGATATAGGCGTAAATTAGATTATCAGCGATTCTCCATTGCTTCGCGTGAAAATAACGCTACCATGCAATTGGTGTATGGTATGCAGGAAATAAAACTAAATAATGCGGAAAACACTTACCGCTGGGCATGGGAAGGGTTACAGGCGGGTTTGTTT
>DATCMY010000358.1:0-33344 GCA_036565505.1 Hanamia sp. | reverse complement strand
GGATGCTACATTGCTGGATGAAATTGCAAGAAAGATGTTTAAACAATTGGCGTTACGGTTGCACAGGCGCATGAAGGAGAGTCGCAGCAAAGGCCCCATCAACCTGCGGCGCACCATCAGGCGAAGTATTGGATATGGCGGTGAACCAATTGATTTGTTCAGAAGAGCGAGGAAACCTAAAAAACAAAGGCTGATCGTGTTGTTGGATGTGAGTGGCTCGATGGATAAATACAGCTATTTCCTCCTACGTTTTATCTGTGCATTGCGTGAAAATTTCCGGCAACTGGAAGCTTTTGTTTTCAGTACCTCACTGATCAGGATCAGCAAGGCCCTGCAACCGAACCGGCTCGATTTTGTATTGGACACCATAAGTAAACAAACAGATAACTGGAGCAGCGGAACACGTATAGGTGAATGCCTGCATGAGTTCACAGATAAGTATGGTAAACTCTTGCTGAACGGGTCGCCTACTATACTTATTTTGAGTGATGGATTAGATACCGGAGACCCTGCGCTACTTAGCCGGGAAATGATTAAATTACATCGAAGAGCGAGAAAGCTAATTTGGTTGAACCCATTAAAAGGAATGAAGGGTTATACGCCTGAAGCAAGAGGTATGAAGGCGGCACTTCCTTGGGTAGATGATTTTCGCTCTGCGCACAGCCTTGAAAGTTTATTGGAACTTGAAAATATTTTAGCAGATGCCTGACAAATATTTTGAACATATACAGGAACTGAAAAAAAGGAATGAGCCCTTCGCTACAGCCGTGGTAGTAAGGCGCGAAGCCCCCAGCAGCGGTAAAGTGGGCGACAAGGCGGTGATTAATAAATTTGGTGAAATTTTAGGTTGGGTAGGAGGCGGTTGTGTAAAAGGCATCATCATCAAAGAAGCGGAAGATGCTATGAAAAGTGGCAAACCGAGGCTGGTAAAAATCGGGAAATCAATTGAGCCATCAAAGCAGGAAGGAATTATGGAATATAAAATGACATGCCAGAGTGAAGGGACCGTTGAGGTCTTTATAGAGCCGGTATTACCAGGGCCCCATCTTGTGGTAATTGGCAAATCAGCAATCGCCAGGGCGTTGGGGAAACTGGCTGGCGTTATCGGTTATCGCATCACAGGTGTAGCGCAGGATGCAAATCTTCAAACCTTTGAAAAGGTAGATGAGCTGATTACGCAAATAAGCCTGGCCAACGTAAAGACAACACCCGCCTCTTTTATTGTAGTTGCTACACAGGACGAAAATGATGAAAAGGCTTTGGAAGAAGCATTGAAGAAAGAAAGCGCTTACGTGGGCTTTATTGCAAGCAGAAAGAAGATGGCTTCAATGGCGAATTATCTTGTTGATGCAGGTTATGATAAAGCCGGTATTGATGCCATCAAATCTCCTGCAGGTATTGATATCAATGCTAAGAGCCCTGATGAAATTGCGATCAGTATCCTGGCAGAAATGATCCAGGTGCAGAACATATTAGCAGGTAAAGTTGTATTTGAAAAATTTGATGAATCGAAAGCTGAAACAGGAATATCCCCAAAGTATTACACCAACCCGGTATGCGGAGTGCCGGTAGATATGAACCATCCTAAACACATCATTGAATACAAGGGTGAAAAAGTGTATTTCTGTTGCGATGGATGCAAGGTTAAATTTGAAGCCGATCCTGATAAATATATGAGCAAGGTTGCAGTAAATTAAAACAGTTTTAATTGCCCTATTATGGGATTTAAAAGTTATGAAAGAACTTCGCGAAATATTAAAAGCATACGAAGCAGCCATACATACCGGGAAAAAATCGGCAATGGCTACAGTAGTGCATTTAAATGGTTCATCCTATCGACGCCCGGGCGCAAGGATGCTGGTAAATGATGAGGGAGAAATGACCGGCGCCATCAGCGGCGGTTGCCTGGAAGGAGATGCATTACGCAAGGCAATGTTGGTTTTATCACAACAGCAATCGAAGCTGGCAACTTATGATACCAGTGATGAAGATGATGCTACCATCGGTCTGCAACTGGGTTGTGCAGGTGTGATCCAGGTTTTGTTTGAACCTATTAATCCCAACAATCAAAATAATCCAATTCAGTTATTGAGCAAGGCTGTGGCACTTCGGCAGCAATCAGTGCTTGTTACCCTTTTTTCATTAGAAGACAAAAGAAATGAACATCCGGGGACTTGCCTGCTCATGGAAGAAAATGGAAGCATTTCAGGAACGATTCCCTATCCGGAACTACACGATGCTATTATAGAAGATATTCACCAGGCAATGCAACAACAGGTTTCTTCATTTAAAAACTATTTGGGTAAGAATATTTCAGTTACTGCTTTCATAGAATATCTGCAGCCCCCGGTTTCGCTTGTGGTTGTAGGCGCCGGTAATGATGCTATTCCAATGATGCAAATTGGGGATACTATAGGTTGGGAAGTGAGTGTAGTAGATGGCCGGAGCACACATGCAAAGCCAGAACGTTTTGTGAGTGCATGCCAGGTATTAGTAAGCAAACCAGAAAAAGTTTTGGAACAAATAACTATTGATCAACAGACAGTATTTGTAATGATGACCCATAATTATAATTATGATCTGGCCATGTTGAAAGCCTTATTAATGCGCAAGGTGACCTATATTGGAATGCTAGGTCCTAAAAAGAAACTCGACAGAATGCTGGATGAGTTACGTGATGAGGGAATTGAGTTAACCGAAGAGCAATTGAGTACAATTTACGGCCCGGCTGGTTTGGAAATCGGGGCAGAAACTGCGGAAGAAATTGCACTCAGTATCATTGCAGAAATTAAAGCAGTACTTAACGGCAAGCCAGGTGGATCATTGCGTAATAAACAGGATGCGATTCATTCAAGAATGGATACATTCATAGAAGTAAAAAAAATACATTGAGCAGAATGAGCTATAGGGTCGAACATTGTGCTATTGTTGTACTCGCTGCAGGAATGAGCAGCCGTTTGGGAAACCCCAAACAATTGTTGATTTACCACGGCAAAAGCCTGCTAAAGCACACAGTCGATGCAGCATTGCAAACACCTATGCGGCCTGTGGTTGTTGTAGTTGGCGCCAATAGCGATGCTGTAAAAAAGGAAATAAAAAAGATGGAAATTTTGATAGAGGAAAATAAAGGATGGCAGGAAGGTATGGCTTCATCGTTGCGTTGTGGTTTAGAAGCGGTACAGAAAAAGAGTGATGATGTTGACGGAATAATTTTTATGGTTTGTGATCAACCTTATGTTACCCAATCTCTGCTCGATTCTTTGTTACTTGCGCAACATGAAACAGGGCTACCAATCGTGGCCAGTAGTTATGAAGATAAGTTGGGAACACCCGCTTTATTTCATAAATGTTTTTTTGCTGAATTGATGAAACTAAAAGGCGATACTGGTGCAAGAAAATTGATTAAACAACATAAGGAACAGGTGACAACGGTAGCCTTTCCGAAAGGAATTATTGATATTGATACCAGAACTGATTACGAAGTATTACTCAATGAAAAAATGATTACATGATTATAGACCGCTTCAATAGAGTACACAATTATCTCCGCATTTCCCTGACGGACAATTGTAACCTGCGATGTTTTTATTGCATGCCGGAGGAAGATTATGTTTTCACCCCTGCATCACAATTAATGCAGGTGAATGAGATTGAAACTTTGGCAAAAATATTTGTGGCAGAAGGCGTAAATAAAATAAGGCTTACCGGTGGAGAGCCACTGGTGCGTAAAGATGCGGCTGATATTATTCTCGCTTTATCAAAACTGCCGGTTCAGCTTACGCTTACCACTAACGGAACAAGGATACACGAATTTGTGGATGTTTTGGAGCAGGCCAATGTCCGTTCATTAAATATCAGCCTTGACACCTTACATGCTGAAAAATTTCAACTGGTTACAAGGCGCAACCAGTTTGATATAGTGACGAAGAATATTCAACTTTTACTCCAAAAAAATTTTCATGTAAAGATAAATGTAGTAGTGATGAATGGCTTAAATGATAACGAGATCAATGATTTTATTGAATGGACAAAAGATACGCCGGTTCATGTGCGCTTCATAGAATTTATGCCCTTCAGCGGAAACCGCTGGACCAGTAATAAGTTGTTTACCATGCAACAGATACTGGAAGTAATTGGAGAAAAATATTCTTACATCCGGCTGGAAGATGAAAAACATGATACAGCTAAAAAATACAGCATTCCCGGACACGTCGGCACCTTTGCAGTCATTAGTACCATGAGCGCCAACTTTTGCGGCGATTGCAACCGCATGCGTTTGACTGCTGATGGCAAAATGAAGAATTGCCTTTTCTCTAAAGATGAAACAGATTTACTTACCGCATTGCGCAGTGGTAAAGAGATCGTTCCACTAATACAACAAAGTATCCGTAGCAAAGCAAAAGAATTAGGCGGACAGTTCACCACAGATTTTGAGCACCTGCATGCAGAGGATATTCACAACAGGAGCATGATAACGATCGGAGGCTAAACGCAATCCTTAAATAAGTCGGTAGATTTATTTTTATAGAAAATTAATGTTTAAATATTTTTTAGAAACAAGATATGATTTCAGTAGCGGAAGCCAAAAGATTAATTGAAGAACATACTATCGCATTGATACCGGTAAAATTGCCCCTGCAACAAGCAGCAGGAAAAATACTTGCAGAAGATGTTTGCGCCATAACAGATATTCCGGCTTTCCCCCAATCTTCAATGGATGGTTATGCGTTCTTATTTAATGAATGGAAGCAGAACAAAAAATTGATAATAGAAGGTGAGATTGCCGCGGGTAGTAATGAAAAGATTTTCCTGGCTCCCGGAAAAGCAGTTCGCATTTTTACCGGCGCCCCGGTGCCCCCCGGAGCAGATACTGTTATAATGCAGGAAAAAGTTACCCTACATTCTTCGGACGGCTCAAAAGGTGAATTAAGTATTGAAGACGAAGGAATACAGCAAGGAACGAATGTGCGGCCAAAAGGCTCTGAAATAAAAGCCGGGGAACTGGCATTGGAAAAGAACAGCCTTCTTTCACCTGCCGCAATCGGATTTCTTGCTGGTGTTGGTATTACCGACGTAAAAGTATTTCCCAATCCTTCTGTCAGTATTATTATTACCGGAAAAGAATTGCAGCAAGCCGGTAACCCTTTAGGTTATGGCCAGGTATATGAATCCAATTCTTTCACACTCGCTGCAGTTTTACAACAGTTACACATTGATAACGTAAACACTTTCCATTCCGATGATGATCTGGAAATATTAACGGGTATGCTTGAGCAAGCATTGCAAAAAAGTGATATGGTATTCCTTACAGGTGGTATCAGCGCTGGTGATTATGATTTCGTATTGCAGGCCGCTACCAATTGCGGTGTAACAAAAATCTTTCATAAAATAAAACAACGGCCGGGCAAACCCTTATTCTTTGGGAAAAAAGAACATAAGCTGGTGTTTGGCTTGCCGGGTAATCCATCATCTGTACTTACCTGTTTTTATGAATATGTACTTAAAGCATTGGAGATTTTGACGAAAAGAAAAATTGATTTAATATCCATCCGGGCGCCATTAATTAAGCCCTTCAGTAAATCTGCCTTGTTAACTCATTTTTTAAAAGGATTTTATAATGGCACTACGGTAGAAGTGCTCGATGCGCAGGAATCTTACCGTCTTAGTTCTTTTGCCAAAGCTAATTGCCTGGTAAAAATAAATGAAGAAGTAATGGAATGCAAAGAGGGCGAGATGGTTGAAGTGCATTTATTGCCGGTGTAATATTTATCATTGGAAACTGTGGGGTTCTACCTCACTAAACTAAAAATAAGAACAGGATGAATTGTTACATTTGTATCGTTATCCCAAATTAAAAATGCAAATAAATATTATCATATTCGGTCAGCTTTGTGATTTGCTTGGAGAAAATCTTGTGCTTGAAAATATTGCAGATACAGACAGTTTAACGGCCATATTGAATGAAAAATATCCTGGACTGGCAGATTCGAAATATATGATGGCAGTGGATAAAAAATTGGTTACCGGAAATACTCTTTTAAACAATAAAAGTACAGTGGCTTTAATGCCGGCTTTTTCCGGCGGATAAAAATGAATAACACCATTTCATATGAACGCTATCAACGCCAGATGATCTTAAAAAGTTTTGGCGAAGCCGGACAGCAAAAACTGTTAAAGGCAAAGGTGTTGGTAATTGGCGCAGGCGGATTGGGTTGCCCGGCTTTGCAATACCTGGCTGCAGCAGGTATTGGCACTATCGGAATTGTGGATGATGATGTGGTATCTTTATCGAATCTTCACCGGCAAATTTTGTATTCAGTAAATGATATAGGTTTTCCCAAAGCAGAAAGAGCAGCCGAAAAATTGGGGCAACTCAATCCTGAAATAACAATCATTACTTACCCTGAAAGGCTCACCAATCAAAACGCACTTTCAATAATGGATGCTTATGATATCATTATTGACGGGACAGATAATTTTTCTACCCGCTATATGATTAATGATGCGTGTGTATTATTGAACAAACCTTTTGTGTATGGAGCTGTCTCGCAATATGAAGGACAGGTTGCTATATTCAATTATAAAAAGAATCCTGCAGAGGAAGCGGTAAATTACCGTGACCTCTTCCCCAATCCTCCCAAAGAAGGTGAAGTACTGAATTGTGCAGAAGCAGGTGTGCTTGGAGTGTTGCCAGGTATTATCGGCACAATGCAGGCGAATGAAACCATAAAGTTGATAACAGGAATCGGAAAGCCGCTTATCAACCGGATGCTAACATTTAATTCCTTGAACAATCGAACTTATGAAATAGAATTATCTGCCAGCCCGGAAACCCGTTTATTGATTCCTGAAAACAAAAAAGTTTTTAAAGAAACAGATTATGATTGGTTATGTAGTTCGATAGCGGTACAATATGAGATTGATTGCAATTCTTTTGATGATCTGCTGGCAACCCATAATATTGATGTGATAGATGTAAGAGAGATGAATGAAATGCCTGCAATTGAAGAGTTTTCCTTTTACCAGGTACCTCTAAAAAAGCTGCAGGAAAATGTATCAAGGATACAATCTGACACCGTGGTAATTATTTGCCAGTCGGGCGTACGCAGTCTTCAGGCTGCTAAACAATTAACAGCTATTTTCGGCACGTCCAAAAAAATATTCAGTTTAAAGGGCGGCATCATTCAATGGAAACAACAGCATGCAAAACAAATGCAATGATGGAAAGAAAACTAAAAAATATATTTGTACAGGGCCCTATTCTGGCTTCCTTTGTTGGCGACAGCATTCAGAAACACAGTACTAAAACAGAAATAGGTGGACACAGCATTTTCCTGGGGCAGGTAAGGGCAGATACAATTGATTCAAAAAAAGTTTTAGCTATTGAATATACAGCCTATGAAGAAATGGCTTTGGAAAAAATGCATGCTATCAGGGAAGAAATATTTGCTAAATATCAACTCACCTGTATGCATGTGCATCACAGCCTTGGCAAAGTAGCGGCAGGAGAAATATGCTTGTTTGTGTTTACTTCTTCAGCACATCGCAAAGCTGCTATTGAGGCTTGCAATGAAACAGTAGAAAGAATAAAAGCAGAATTACCCATCTGGGGAAAAGAATTGTTTGCAGATGAAACCCATCAATGGAAAGTCAATCGCCCCTAAATCCCCGAAAGAGGACTTATAGAATATTTCATAATTTGGAACAATAAAGTACATTTCATTTTTTATTATGGTTGATATCACACATAAATCAAATAGTTTACGGCAAGCGATTGCCTCAGCAATATTATCCGTTTCAAAACCTGAAACCATCGAAGCCATAAAAAATAAAACTGTGCCCAAGGGCGACGTGCTTGAATTTTCAAGAGCAGCAGGATTGCTGGCTATAAAAAAGACCAGTGATGTAATTCCAGACTGTCATCCGCTACCAGTAGAATTTGCTACGATTAAACATGAGATAGAAGGTTTGAAAATTATAATTACAGTGGAAGTGCATACCATTTATAAAACCGGAGTGGAAGTAGAAGCCATGCATGGTGCTGCCATTACGGCTTTAACCATGTATGATATGTTGAAACCACTGGATAAATCTATTGATATCTCCGCCATAAAATTAGTTAGTAAAAAAGGTGGCAAAACAGATTTTGTCCCGGAGGAACTGACTGAAAATTTTCGTTGCGCTCTCATTATTTGTTCCGATGGTGTTGCTGCCGGAAGGAATGAAGACAAGACAGGAAAAGCAATCATTCATAAACTGGAGAAATATAAATTATCAACCAGCCATGAGATTATTCCCGATGATTTCGCTTTGATACAGGCAAAGGCAAAGCAGTTATCTGAAGAAGGTTATCATTTGGTACTTTTTGCCGGTGGTACAGGATTATCGCCAAGAGATGTTACGCCAGATGCAATATCCCCATTGCTTGATAGAGAGATTCCCGGCATCATGGAAGCGGCCCGCAATTATGGTCAACAACGCACGCCTTATGCAATGCTGTCCCGTGGTGTAGCGGGATTCATTCAAAATACTTTGATCATCACACTACCTGGCTCCCCGCGTGGATCAGTAGAAACAATAGATGCTTTGTTTCCTTATGTGCTACATCTTTTTCATGTGGCAAAAGGAATGAGACATGATTAGAAAAAAGTCGTCGATTTTATTATTCCTGAAACATGGAAAAATAAAAGTATAAAGAATTTCTGCATCATGTCAATAACAAATCTGTTTTCAATTCAATCAAAAGCTCACACTCAAAGGCATTCAGTTAAAGCTTCGGATGCAAGACCAGGAAAATTTGTAAAGAATCTTTTATATAGCCTTTTCACTTTTATATTTAAAACAAAAGGTAACTTTATAACAGGAAATAGTTCCTGGCAATTAGTCCAATTCGTTTTGGCGAAATACAGTAATTTGGCCCTATCTAATAATAATAATAAAATTTCTGATCATGAAGAAAAGCTGATCCCAAGGTCAAGGTTATTATTTATTATTTTTTCTGCCCTTATTTTCATTTTTGTTGTTTATTATTTCTCACAAATTGAAACAGAAGTTAAACTACTTGAAAAAGTGAATGTTTATTGGCTGGCTGCAGCACTTATTGCACAGTTCGCCACTTATTTTTTCACCGCCCTCCTTTACCGTTTTTTATTAGGTGCTCACAAATTGCAGCATTTGCCCGGCTTGTGGAACCTGCTTAAGGCTTCTATAATTTCACTTTTTTTTAATCAAACTGTGCCAAGTGCAGGAATCAGCGGGAATACTTATTTCTTTAATTTCCTGGGTAAACTCAACATAAGAGTAAGTCAAATCCTTTCAGTGATATTGGCCGAACTTCTGATTTTTTACGCCGCCATGGAGGTTATAATAATATTTTTGTTGCTTGCCTGCCTTACAATTTATAAAGTACCTCATATTTTTACGGGAACACTTTGGGCAGGCCTTGCCGTTTACCTTGTTTTTGGAACATTGATATCACTCGCCGGAAGAAAGAGATTTATTGATCGTCTTTATAATAAGATCCAAAAAGTAAAATTTATAAAAAGAATATTTCAAAAAGAAATTCAAAATATCCGGCAACAGGGACTTTCAAAAAAAGAAGTCAATTTATTGATCTTCCTTAATAGCGATAAGAAGGTAGTTGTAAAAGTTTTCCTGTTTCAGTTACTGGTAGTAGCATCGGATGGATTCACGCTATACGCATTATTTTGGGGACTGGGGATTCCGGTTTCCCCTTTTGTTGTGCTGCTAAGTTTGATTGGCACAAGGATCATTTCCATACTGCCCTTTTTACCCGGAGCTCTCATTCTTTTTGAAAGCAGCATGAGTTTCTTTTTTGTAAGTCTGGGTGTTCCATTGGCCATAGCTATTATTGTTACGCTGCTATTCAGGCTTTTATCTTTTTGGTTTCCTATACCCATTGGATTGTTTCTTTACAGGAGATGGCTACACAAGGCACCGGATCCCGATAATTCATCTCCAGCGGTATGACATGGATGTTTTTACCTCACTTTACCAATAGTCAGTGAAGATACCCGACCATGTCATAATTGAGAAATGCCAAGGTAAAGACAAAACCAGAAGCCCACTTACTGCCTGATTTAAAAAATTATTTTAGTTCACTACAGGCAATGCAGATATGCGCAATCTTGCAGCTCCCATTGGTATCATTTCAATTGTTTGTTCCTGTGTGTTTACGGTTACCGGGCTTTGAGGCAACACTTCACACAACCCATATCTATCCAGCGTCCATTCAGGAATAATTTTTCCTTTCGCTTTTAGTAAAATCGGTACATCTTTTTGTGTGAAAGGAAAATCACTACCAGGCCACGGTCTCTTAATTATTTCGAATTGATCTGCCACCGGTTTATTATTCAATACTAATCCATAATTCCACATACTTGCAGGATAAATTTCATAAGCCGGCCATTTTGTTTGATCGGCATTTGCCTGCCATTTTGAATCTCCTATTGCAGATTTTTTACTATCCATTTTGATGTATGACTCATCAATCTTTAAAGAGAAGGTAAGTGGTCCATAATTTATACTAACGCTGTTTTTATTTTGGGTCCATTTACGTATCGCCAAATGCATAGGCAATGTCAGCTCAATTATATCTCCCTGCTTCCATTTATTTTCTAAACGGATATATGAACTGGCAACTGCATTTGTATTTACAGGTTTGCCATTTACCTTAACTGTCGCCTTATTACACCAGTCGGGGATGCGCAGGTATAATGGAAAACTTACTGATGATGATGTGTTGACTTCTATTTTTATATGTTCATCAAAAGGATAATTGGTGATTTGTTTCAAAGTAACGGTATGGCCTGTACGATTTCCAACTTTTACGGTTACTTCGCTGCTGTTATACATTATTGCTGCAATACCATTATCGGGTGTAGCCATCCACAAATGTTCTTCATAATAGGGCCAGCCCTGCGAATGATTGTGCTGACAACAACGACTACTGAATGGATTCATCATCAAAAAAGGACCTTCATTTTCTATTCCCGGTGCATGATCTTTACTGTCGCTTACCACCATATTTGGCGCTGTTAAATAACGCAGCCCTCTAAAGTCGGGCATTACTGCCGCGGGATATGTATTGAAAGCTACATCTTCGCAATTATCGGCCCACATAGGATCGCCGGTGATTCCTGTTAATATTTCATCCGAAGACATTTGCTCTACCATACCACAGGTTTCTACTGCCTGCCTTGGATCTGTATAGCCTTTGCGCGCATTCTCATCTGCACCAAACATTCCACCGGGCACCTGACCGTATATATTTCTTACCAAATAAAAATCATTGTAGGTAGCGTTCAATAAACTACTATCTTTTGTTTGCATGTAATAAGTGGCGGGCTCCCTGAAGCACTGTGCTACATTCACATTATGCCAGTTAGGTAAATTATTATTTTGCGCCCAATTGGCTGTATTCCTGTAAATTTTGTTGCCAAGATCAAGCAACCATTTTTCTCCGGTGTGATCGTACAACCAATAAATACTGTAAAGATTATCACCACCACGGCTATTTTCCCAATAGGTTCTTAAAAAAAGACTGTCCGGAACGGTGGCCTGCCATTTAAAATATTTTGTCATGAAGGGTATTACGCGTGCATCATTACTGTATTCATAGTAAGATTGCAGGCACCACAGCATGAGCATGTTCGGCCACAAGTCGGGTATCTTCACTATTTTATTCTGTTGATTTCTTTTCACTTCCCCCGGCCCGAAGAAACCATCAGCACGCTGGCTTTCAAAAACTTTTTCCAACCATGATTTTGTTTCATTGATAATTTTTTCATCTTTTAAAATATATCCAAGATCTCCATATCCCTTCAGCCAATAGGGTACTTCTTCCCAACCATGATCACCTTTACCATTTCCACTGTACCATGCATTATTTTTTTTATCGAGCCGGGCGCTTATATTGCCAAGTTGCCCTGTTAACCCATCGTGCTGCAGTTGCAGGTATTTTAATATCCATCCTCCCGGCTTGATGCTACCAACGGGTAGTTTTATAAAACACAAGGGCGCTAAAGGTTTCCTGTTACTGATGTAAAATGAATTGATAACACTTGTAGCGGGCCTCTCTGCTACACTTGCCTTTATAGAATTCTGTGCATTTACTTTATGAAAAGTAAAAAGTAAAATCAATATAATACCGATAAACAAATTTTTCATTCTAACAATTTGAAAATTCATTTTCAAAAGTAGCAATAAAAGCAAAAGGTTTAAACCGTTTTGCCGGCATATCCCCCCGGTCAGTTTCTCCACCTACCAGATCCCGGGATTGAAAGAACACCTTTTAGTGAAGAAAAATTAATTTACTTCTAATTCATCTTTTGAAGGAAGTTTTGGAAAAGGAGCATGAGGTTCTGTTTGGTACCAATATACTACCGAAGCAATATCATCCTGCAAAGGCAAATAACGACCGTCAGTATGCCAGCCAAGATTCTGTATGGTAACCTTTAAATTATTTTCAAAACGGATCGGGTCAACAATATGCCAGCGATATAAGCCAAAACGTTGCTCAATATTATAATGCCCATCGCCGCGAATTACTTGTGGCAATCCACTGTAAGGGGTACAAAATTCAGTATAGGCACTGGTCTCAACGCCTTGCGCATTTTTTTTCTTTGTATCAAAATCGTAAGAGCCGCAAAAATAATCTTCTGTTCCGGTGCCGCAAATTGTTGGATACTGTGTATCACCATCCATATAAAATTTAATTTCACCCTCGCCCCACCAGCCATTGCGGTGAGCGCCATAAGCAAGATAAGTTCCTACATATTGACCCTTGCCTTTAATATTATCAACCAACACATAATCCTGTTTATAGGGCTGGGGATTTACCCTTCGGAACTGAGCATGGAAATAAGCGGCATCAGCAGGAACATCCGTTAAAATATAATCAACCTGGTAATATAAAACCATGTCTTCATCAGCTATGTTTTCCATTGTTATTCTACATTTTTTATGAAAAGGCATAGCCCAGTAACAATTAAATGCGCTTCCCGGATTAACCGCAACTGCTAAAGATTGCAATGGTGCATATTGCCTCCATCCCATGCAAAAAAAATCACCTACCGGCACTTCAACTGAAGGTGTTGTTTCATCATCCCAATAGATGCGCAGAATTTCATTTCGCCAATTACCTGTCGGCGTCATCCAGATATGTTTGATGCAACCGGAATTCTCAATGAGAGCCAGCGTAAAAGTTGTTTTAGATTTTATAACCACACTCGGGCTTAGCTTCCATCCTTTGCCCAGTTCTCTTGCAGGGCCGGCACCAGTGCCTGTTGTAGCTTTGCCTCCCTCTCCTTTTGCGCCGGTAAAATTTTCAGGGCTGATAGAGCGTGATACAGCGTTGGATAAACGATACAAATTATTCATGTTTACATCTATCCCATTAAAAGAGTTATTCTGTTGGGCAAATGTTTTTAATGAACCGAAAATGATCAGCCAAATTATTATACTTCTTTTCATATAATTATACTTTTAGCGAATTTGATAATTAAATATAAATATAAATTTATTTTTAATCTGCCGGCATTCGTTGCTCAGGGGCTTATTACCTGAAATAAATGTAAACAGGTTCTTAATTAAAAGTTGACTAACTTTATTGAGCAACCTAATTATTCAAAAAAAATAGAATAAACACAATACATGAAAAAAATAATTATCATACTACTCCTGTTGGCTTTTGCAGGAAGTTCTGGTTATGCTATGGAAATCAGAATGCAAAAGAAAGAAACCCTCCAACAGAAGAAACACAAACCTTTAAAACATCCACAACATCGCAAGCATCTCCATTTTCCTAAATTGCCTCCGCATCCAAAGCCTAATCTTCATCGGCGTCCGCCACACAGGCCGCCGCCTCCTAAAATAGATTTACACATAGAAAAGTAAAAATAGCTTCATCCCGGCAGGTAATATAATTGAAATAAGACGTCCTGTGCTTCAGCCGAGTCTACCGTAAGACTTGGCTGAAACTCAGAATGCTCTTATATCATCACTTTTCCATTATCAAGTTTTAAGGTATGGTTTACACTATCCGGTATTTCATGCTGGTAATGGCTTACATAAATCAGTGTTGTATTGCTGTAATTGCATATTTCATCGATAATCTGTTTGAAATGTTCCTGTTGATGCGCATCGAGTCCCTGGCAAGGTTCATCAAATATTAATAATGGAGGATTTTTAACCAGGGCCCGCGCCAGCAGGCATAAACGTTGAATACTTGCTGAAACATTTTTAAATAACTTCGATGAAGATTGTTCAATTTCCAAAAGCCGCATCCACCGTTTTGCAATTTCTGCCTTAGCAGGATCCGATAGACGGAATAGTCCTAAAGTATCATAAAACCCTGATTCGATAACCTGCGCACAGGAGTTATCAGTTGGGAAATACTGGAAAAGCTCAGGAGATACAAATCCCGTCTTTTTTTTAATATCCCAGATACTTTCGCCACTTCCCCTACTTCTGTCAAAGAGAACGATCTTATTCGCATAGGCCTGCGGGTTATCCCCGTTAATCAGGCTAAGTAAAGTTGATTTGCCCGCGCCGTTAGGCCCAAGCAAAGCCCAGCGCTCTCCCTGCTTTATCTGCCAGTTCACATGATCCAATATAGTTTTGTCACCATACCTGATAACAATATCCTCCATACCCACAATGGTGTCGTATACGATTTGTTGGGATAGAGAAAGCAAATCCTTCAGTTCTTTATTATCTATCGGCGGGATAGCCAGAAACTTTAGATCTTCAGGACGAAAATCCTGTTTAACCATTGATGCTGTGATCTTTCCCCTATCCATTATAGCAACGTGGGTAATGGCATCAGGAATTTCTATTGGAGAAGTAGCCATAATAATGCTGATACCAGATTCCACAATCTCTGTATTAAGCTTATTGAAATCATTTCTTGTATTAATATCAAGCCCTGTAAAGGGATTGTCTAATATTAATAAACCCGGGTTCATGATCAGGGCGGAGGCAATGAGGAGGCGTTTGGTTTCCCCGTTTGAAAGTTTTATAAGGTGTTTATTCTTTAAAGGCAAAAGATTTAACTTTTCCACTACCCTGTCATAGGTCCATGCCCCTTCTGCAACCTGCGATTTCATCCCGAAAAGGTATTGCTCTACTGTTTCCGTATCTTCTGAATCAGATGAATTAAAACGCTGCTGGTAATAAAAATTACTGGTATTGGAGAGATTTCGAAAATGATGTTTTGGTGCTACCTCACCTACCAGGTGCTGCCAGGTAAACAGCGGTTGTTTATCTATTCTGCACTGAACATGCTCATCCAGTAAAGGGTGATTAAATTCACCTTTTGAGATATTTAATTTGCCCGTAATCGCTTCTAAAAGAGCACTTTTCCCTGAACCACTTGAACCGACCAATGCCCAGTGCTCACCCTTTTTTACTGAAAAGTTAAGGTCTTCAAAGATTGTTTGGTTATAGCTCCGCACGGTAACACCTTTAAAGGAAACGATGATTTGATTATTCATGATCTTTATCTTGCTATAATACTTTTACGGTCCAAAAATAAATTTAACCAATATCAATATGTGGTTTGCGAATATTAATTACATTCATTTATTAAATATAATTATTTCATCCACATTTTAGGTTCGAGGATCACGATTGAGGGCGTGAGACCGTTATTCCTCCCGGTTTTTCTGCTTTAATGCATGTCACAATAAGTAAAAATAAAATAGAATAGAATGATAACAAGAGAAAAAGATATTGCAGTTACTAATGAAAGAGAGGAAAGGCGTAATCAGACAAATGCTGTGCTGGCAGGGTTTCTCGGCTGGACACTGGATGCCTTTGATTTTTTCATCCTGACATTTGTTCTTGCAACAGTGGCAAAAGATTTTAATAAAACAATCCCGGAAATTGCCCTGACGCTTACTGCCAGCCTGGCGATGCGCCCTGTAGGAGCTATTATTTTTGGATTAATGGCCGACAGGTATGGGAGAAAGGGGCCGTTGATGATCACTATTATCTTTTATTCCGTCATGGAAATATTCTCCGGTCTTGCCCCCACCTACACTATCTTTTTAATGCTACGTTTATTATATGGCATAGGCATGGGTGGTGAATGGGGCGTAGGGGCCTCCTTAGTGATGGAATCAGTATCTGTAAAACGGCGTGGCTTCTTATCAGGAATATTGCAGGAAGGATATGCATTGGGATTTCTATTGGCAGCCGGAGCTTATTATTTTGTTTTTCCCCACTTTGGCTGGAGAGCGATGTTCTTTATCGGGGGTCTGCCTGCCCTGGTAACCTTATTCATCAGGGCCAAAGTAAAGGAAACAGCAGCATGGAAAGCCCATAGGTCAGCCAATTGGAAAGAATATGGAAATGCCGTAGCGAAGCATTGGAAATTATTTTTGTACCTGGTGCTGCTCATGTCTATGATGAACCTTATTTCTCATGGCACTCAGGATCTATATCCAACTTTTCTACAACAGCAAAAGCATTACACCCCTCACACAACGGCTGTTATCACGATGGTTTCAATGGTCGGGGCCATTTTGGGTGGGCTGCTATTTGGCCACCTTTCCGATACATATGGCAGGAAAAAAATGATGGCCTTAGCAGTTATCCTGGCGATTGTTTTAATCCCAATATGGCTTCTTGCCGGTGGAAGCATTTTAATTGCAGCAGGCGCTTTTGGAATGCAATTTATGGTGCAGGGAGCCTGGGGAATTATTCCGGCTCATATCAACGAATTATCTCCGGGAGCACTGCGTGGTTTTTTCCCTGGTTTCGCCTATCAATTGGGGGTCTTGATAGCATCAGGCATCGTCTATGTTGAAGCTGTTCTTGCACAACATGTGAGTTATGCAACATCCATGGAGATTTTAGCCGGTTCCGTGCTGGTATTAGGCGCCATAGTGATATTGGCAGGACCGGAAGCAAAGGGCATTCATTTTCATACTAATAAAATCCAGGAATAGTAAGGATTCAATACCCTTTCAATAATACAAAATCTACACACGCATGGTCCGCGGAAGCACTGAAAAAACAACCATAAATATGTTTAACTGATAATGGTAGCGGTATCCACTGCCTGGAAAAAATGTATCGCCTTTCCGTCTTTTATTGTCCAGACATGGGTGGCATTGGCTTTAAAAGTATTACCGGTAGCCTTATTCGTTCCCTGGTAATAACCTACCATTACCACTTTATCATCTGCTCCAAATATTTCATTTACTGCGATATTGAATCCATCAAAGAAAACCGGCAGATTCATGAAAACGTTTGTTACTATCGCATCGTGCCCTGTGTAAATGCCGTCCCCTTTCACAAAAGGCATACCCTTACATTCGTGCCATTCAATAGCGGGATCAAATAGAGCTAATACACCCGGCACATTACCTGTGGCAAAATAGGAATATCCCTGCTTAATTAAATCTACATTTGTCATAATGATGTTTTTTAATGATGAAAAAAAATAAATAGCGTCTACAGGGAAAAGGATTGATTAAAAGCCGTCGTATCGAAATAGGTAAGTGGTTTTTTGCAATCAGGATTATCAAATACAATAGCAATATATTCCTTTTTTTTGAATCCTTTCGAAGTTGGCCTGAAGATTTTATTTTTCTATTGGTCTTCCCCGATTCTTTCAATTTAAAAGATGCCCGCACCCCCGTCATTGATGAGTTGATTACCAGGCTACGGCATTGGGAAACACTTTTGGAGGTAAGTATAAAATTTCTATAAACTTTTAGTAAGATCAATTTTATGGATTAATATTAAATAACTTTAAGGAAAACAGTTTGTATGCAAAATAAAATAATAACGTTGCTTATTTCATTCGTTGTATTATTTTCATTGCAAGGGTTTTCTCAAACTCCCGAAAAATCAAAGCACCCATTACTGGATAAATATTATCCCCAAAAACAAAATACAGATACCAATAAGACCGTTACCACCGCAACAAAACCAGTTCCTGAAGCAAATACTGCTCCACCTGTGGCTACTACACCTGTTGTTACATCTACGCCTGCACCTGCCGTAATAACAACAACTGCACCTGCTGTTACAACTACGACTACTGTTATCACTTCACCTGCTGCTGTTTCAGCTACACCTACCGTTACTACCGCACCGGCTGTTAATAAACCAGATACTGTTACTACCCGGCTTCCTGTTCAGGAAAAAGTTCAAACTCAGCCAGCACCCACCCCCCAATTATTTGATACGAGATTGGGAAGCAGTTCCCCGTTGTATGATACCTGGAAGAAGAATAATAATGGCGCAGGCTCCGTTACCACAAGCCCTAAATAATAAAGTGGCATTGTTTTTCCACGTACAAATTTAGTGCAGCAATGATGCGAAAATTTTGTGTAATGGCTTCTTGTGTTTTACATAAATTGCCAATCGACTCACTCATCATTTCTGCGCGGATAATTTTTCATAATTAAAATAAGGCTACACTCCAGGTTCTTCGCCATGTTTCTCCTGCGGCCAATTGATTAATGCCTTCTTTATTGGTAAGCTGATAATCGTGATGAATATTATCTGCTATACCACACCATGGCTCCAAACAAACAAAAGGTGCATCCTTAGAGGCCCATATACCAAAATAAGGAAAGCCATCAAACTTAAATGTAAGGCCATGTTTATCTTTATCTGTGTACAATTTTATTTGCTTACTACTGATGTGTTTTAATACAATAGCATCATTATAAAATAAAGACGGATCAAGATGCAATTTTTTATTATCCAACGTTATTGATTCAGTATCATCTATTGTTAAGCCGTTATGTAAAAGGTATCGCTTTAAAATAGTATCGTTATCAAACCTCAAGGCATAATCTGTGTATTCCAGGTTTTCCAGTAAAGGCACTCTGAATGCAGGATGCCCGCCAACCGAAAAGTACATATCACTATCATTAAGGTTTTGCACGATATACGTGCAAAAAAGCTCATTGTTTCTTACCTCATATTGAACCTGGAAATTAAATTGAAAAGGATAGAGAGCAAGGGTTTCCTCATTACTATGCAAGGTGAAAATTACAGATGCATCAGAAGTTTGTTGGGCTTCAAACACTTTATCTCTTGCAAAGCCATGGCGTAATAAAGTATATTCTTTTTTATCAAAAATATATTTGCCCTCTTTCAATTCACCAATTATAGGAAATAATACAGGTGAATGTTTGCCCCAATATTTTTCATCTGCCTGCCATAAATATTCCAGGTCGTTTAGTTGTACGTTTTGCAGTTCTGCTCCTTTTTCACTGATGGTAACAGAAAGCTGATCGTTTGATATTTGTATCATAAATCAAAAATACATGCATCTGCTTTTATGAATTCACATTTATTTCATCCTGTTCTCCAAAAATGTAAGTGTATATGCCCAGGCTTCTCTTGAAGCGAGCGGATGATAACTTTCTCTTTCATCGCAATTAAATCCGTGATCGGCATAAGAAATAACAATATTGGTGTACTCTTTACCTGAGGCTTTTACCGCATTAATAATAATATCTATTTTGTCTTGTGCGATATGTTTATCCATCCCACCCAAAAAGAATAAATGGGGCCCATGCAGTTTACCGGCTTCATCAACAAACTTTTCCAAACCGCCGCCGTAATAAGATACAGCCGCAGCTAAAGGCAATATAGTATTTGCGAGAAATGAAACACGACCGCCCATACAAAAACCAATATTCCCGATTTTCTCTTTTATCACTTTGGGTTGTTGAAGCAGCCAATCATAACATGATTTCACATCATTAATTAATCCTTCATTACTGATAGCCTGAAAATGCGACATTCCAATGGCAGCAAAATCTGTATATGGAATTTCTATTCTTTCACCTGTACGGTGAAAAAGATTGGGGGCAATAACTGCATAACCCTCTTTGCAAAGACGCTCTGCAATATTTCTTATATGGCTGTTGACACCAAAGGCTTCCTGCAACACTATCATGGCAGGATAAGTTGCATTCCCTTCCGGAAAAGCAACATATGCATCCATTACTGTATCATCGCTTACACGGATCCTAATAAAATCGTGATTGTTCATCATTAATCTTTAGTTGAATACATTCTAAAAAATTTGTTCACGCTGTAAATATAATTCCAAAACAATTTTCTTATCCATAAGTTCTGTGATAACAAGAAATAATTTTTAAACACCGACCTTTCCTTTCTTTGTAGCAAGCATCCGATTGTGCCTGTTATGAATTTTTTTTCTGGCCATTGCTAATATAAAATTTCTCCCGGCTTAATCTATATAACAAATACGGTTAAACGTAATTTAAAGATATATCATCTGATTCAAATCTTTATTATGAAATAGCCCAAGTGATTGCTCCAACAGAAGGATGGAAATATATTAAATTATACCAGCGGTTTTTTGGTCGTTCTTTTTTTGTTAACTTGGTATCCTTAAAAACATTTTATGGATATAATACCACTGCTAAAAAAAGAAATGCAACAGGAAGCCGTTACCACCCGCAAAATGCTGGAACGCATTCCTGAGGATAAACTGGGCTGGAAACCACACGAAAAAAGCATGACCATGCAAAACCTGGCAGTGCATATTGCCGAACTGCCCACCTGGGTATCGATGGGGCTCAACACCAGCGAACTTGATTTTGCAAAAATGGATTACAAACCCACGGAGGTCAGCAGTACAAATGATATCGTGCAACTGTTTGACAAATCACTGGCAGAAGGGCTTGCAGCCCTGGACAAAGCAAAAGAAGAAGACCTGCTGCCGACATGGACGATGCGCAGCGGAGAAAAAATTCATGGAGTGATGACGAAATATGAAGTGATCCGCCATTCCTTTGCTCAGACCACGCATCACCGTGCACAGTTGGGCGTGTACCTGCGGTTATTAAATGTGCCTATCCCCGGCAGTTATGGCCCCAGTGCAGATGAAGCCACTTTTTAATCAATATTGATACCCATGCCTCACAAATGCCTGCTTTGGCAGAGCCCTGGTTTGTTACGTTTAATGCAGATGTAGAATGGCATCCTGCAATGCAGCCTGAAGACTTTGGAAAATCAAACCTGGAAGCTATTGGGAAGCGATGGGCATAATTTTCTGATGCAATTTTAGAAAATGATTTCGTTGGGTTTTGGGGAAAGCTCACACTTGCGAAAGTGTGGGAATGGCTTTTGCATGGCATAATTGTATCTTAGGCTCAGAGAGAAGTCCTAATCCTGATCAGACGGAGACCGTCAGATCAGGATTAGGACTTCTTTAAAAAATTTATTTCTGCTCAATCATTCTTATCAAAAAATCAATGGCATCTTTATCCGGCACTGCTTCCACCTGTGAATGCCTGTCAAATACTATCACTGTTTTTTGATTCTTATTATAGCCTGGCCATTCAGGGAGGTTTTTTCCATTTGGATTACCTGTTACAGCAAAATTTACCCAATAAGATGACATGAGTTTTGCCAGCGAATGATCCACATCTGTGAAGGGACGATTTACGAATTGTAAATTATCATAAGCGTAAGGCACTTCACTTGTATGAAAGGCACCATACTGTACAAACTCGCCTGTAGCAGGCATCTTGCGTGAAAAATGATACAGGAATACTTTTGATTTTCCTGTTTGCTTTTCCAAATTGGCCCATGTATAATTGTTCACTCCAAAAAAATTATCTCTTGAATATGCTTTCTGTGAAGTAGCCGCTTCTTCATCATTATTTGCAGGATAATATTTTAAAAATTCAGGAGCATTTGCGCCATATTGTTTTTCTGCCTGCTGCCGAAACTCTTCCGCTGTTTTCAGTTTTCCAAAGATCAGCCAGTCATCTTCATTCCAGCCTGTGAGCAAGTCAACATCATTTTGTTTTCCTGCTGCAAATATTTGCATGATCGTCCCAGGCAATACATAACCATCTACAATCGGCCCCCAGGAACCCTGTGTCTTTTTCATCAATTCTTCAGCGGGTATTTTTCGCAGATCATTTATCGATGTTGCATTAAGTGATTGCGCAATCTTTGTTCCTTCCTTTTCTGCTGATTGCAAGCCAGGGTTTGAGATGGAAGTAGTAGCATAAAACCCAGCACCGCTTTCACCGATAGCACGTTTGAATAACCCTTTTGCCAATGGTGAAGCCATCAAAGCGCATACACTCATAGAACCTGCTGATTGTCCTGCGATCGTTACATTATCAGGATCTCCGCCAAATGCTGCAATATTTTTTTTCACCCATTGCAATGCAGCAACCTGGTCCATCAATCCATAATTGCCCGAAGCATTGTGTCCTGATTCTTTTGTCAATCCAGGATGTGCAAAAAAACCAAAGATGCCCACACGATAATTGATGCTCACTAATACGATTCCTTTTTTTGCTATCGCTACTCCATCATAAATAGGACAGGCAGTTCCTCCGCTAACAAAACCACCACCATAGATCCATACAATCACCGGTCTTTTTTCTTTTGATGATTGCGCACCTGTCCAAACATTTAAATACAAACAATCTTCGCTGATTGGTTTTTTTGGAATCAGAAATTCTTCAGTGTAAACACCAAAAGGTACAGGTGTACCCTGCATCGGGCTTGCAGAAAAATTATCGCATTTCTTTATACCATTCCATTTTGCAACGGACTGCGGAGCTTTCCATCTTAATTGACCAACAGGAGGTGCGGCAAAAGGAATGCCTCTAAAAATATGTATATGGTCATCGTGGTTGGTAGTGCCGGACACAAGCCCAGCATCGGTTTTCGCCACATTGAGGTTTTTGATTTTTTGTGCGTGGCCAGCAAAAGCAATGGCAAGCAAAACTGTAACCGAAAGAAAATATTTTTTCATGTATTTAAATTATCAGAAGTTTTTATTTTAAATGGGGCCGTGACCTGTTACATTGATCAGACGGAAATCGCCAGATATGGATTACACCTTCAATATTTTTGTCAAAGTATTATAGCTTGTAGTAATGCTGGCAAAAGGATCTGCTGGCATATCATGTTCAACAAAGAAATGTTTCATGCCTGCAATAGAAGCATTGTCAAAAATTCTTTTGAAGTCTATAATACCTTCACCCACAGGAACAGGTTTCTGCTTTTCTTTATCAAGATCTTTTACATGCCAGAGAGGGAAACGGCCGGAATGCTTTTTAAATAATGCAACAGGATCAATGCCCGCTTTTGTTGCCCAACAAATATCAAGTTCCATTTTTATATCGGGTGTTAACTGTGATAAAAATATATTATAGGGAGTTTCTCCTTCTACGTTTTCAAATTCTTCGGTATGGTTATGATAGGCCAGTATAATGCCAGCCTTTTTACAGGCCTCCCCTGTTTTATTCAACACTTCCACAGAACTCTTTATTTCATCAGGAGTTTTTGTTGGTGTATTGGCGCATACAAGGTAAGGAATACCGCCTTCAGCCGCCTGGTCTACCAACTCCTGCATATTTTCTTTCAGGTTTTTCATCGGAGGAAAATGAATAGGTTTTCCGTCGGGGCCTGTTGGCATTTTAGCGCCGGGAGGTAATTTAAATGGTGCGCCCAGCACATGATGCGATTTCCATGACATGCCCAGGCTATTTACCAGCGATGAAAACTCTTTTGGCCTCATGCCATAAAAAGGGCCAATTTTACTGAATGCGGATTCGATTTCTTTGTAGCCGATGCCAGCTACTTTTTGTAAGGGGCCTTTCGCGTCCTTATCCATTACATTGAACAGGGTATAAAGCTGTAATCCTACAGCATGATTTTTTTTTAAAAATCCCGCCTTCAAATCTTTTGGTAACAGCAAGCTGCCTAAGGCTGCCGCACCCGATGTTTTCAGAAAATCTCTTCTTTTAAGCATGATCGTAAGTTTTAAAAATTGCAGGAATTATTTTCATTGCGTCAATTTAACGCATAACAAGTTTAATGAAATAAAATGAAAGTATTAGATATTTTTTGTGTCGTTATTGCTTACTAAAAAATGTGGTACATTTTAAAACTATTCACTCCGTCATTTTACTAAACTTGCAAATAAAAGGATTTACTATACCTGTAGTTAATAGAAGAAATGATTTAATCGATTTGCCGTTGGGAAGGAGACCAGGCTGCGCACACAACAAGCTGACCTGAGATTTCGAAAGATAGCGATCACCCTGAAGGGACATAAGTAAACTCACGCTAGAATTTAGCGAGCCTTTTTATGATCATAATGAGTCAAAAGCGACTCACAGGGAAAAAGAAAAATTAAATAGCCTCTGCTTCGCAAATAAAACACAAGGATCTGGCCCTGGTAAGAATTAAAAAAATTCTTACCAGGGCTCCGGTAAACTATGCCCCAATAGGTGGCGTGAAAGTTGTAACAGAAAACGGGTGGCTTGTAGCCCGTCCCTCAGGAACTGAAAATATTTATAAAATCTATGCGGAAAGTTTTTTGGGTAAAGATCATTTGAAAAATGATTGATGAAGCACCTGCCATCGTCAATGCCAGGCTAGAAACAAAACAAAAGAATGTATGAAATTGAAATTGATACCTGCAGCCCATGAACTCATATCCAATATGAGGGCATTTTTTCAAATAAGTGATTCTAAATTCAGCTATTTAAATGAAGAACCCCTCAGGGAAGAGTTATTCAGTTCTGACCAGATGGAACGTTTTGGCAAAACGCTGGCAGCAAGACATAAGTTGAGTACAAAACCTGCGAAGGAACATTTACTGAAACGCCTTGCGGAAAATGAAATCATTTTGCAGGAAGTACGCAAACTTCTGAATGATTCAATAAAAAGAAAATACCAGGTTACGCCCGCAGGCGAATGGCTGATAGATAATTTTTACCTTGTAGAAGAACATATCCGGATTGCAAAAGCACATTTCCCGAAAAATTACAGCGAAGACCTTCCGCAATTATCAGATGGAAATTCAACGGGACTAACGCGTAGTTATGATATTGTTCTCCAGATCATTTCTCATAGTGACGGGCGAATAGATATGGAAAACCTGGGCAATTTTGTGAGGGCATATCAAACGGTTACCCCCTTGAAATTAGGAGAATTGTGGTCTATCCCTATTATGCTGCGCCTGGCCTTGATTGAAAATATCCGCCGGGTTTCTGCCCATATCGCCATTGATACAGTTGACAGAAACCTTGCTGATTATTGGGCGGAAAAAATGATTGCTACTACGGAGAAAGCGCCAAAAAATCTCATCCTGGTGATAGCAGATATGGCAAGGTCCAATCCCCCGATTGTGAGTGCATTTGTGTCGGAATTAATTCGACAGTTAAGAGGTAAGGGCCCTGACCTTGCCTTAGTGCTAAACTGGATAGAACAGCAATTATCGGGAAGCGGGCTAACGAGTACTGAACTGGTAAACGCTGAGAACCAGAAGCAGGCTGCAGACCAGGTGTCCATGAGCAATAGTATCGGAAGTCTTCGTTTGCTTGGCGCATTGGATTGGCGTGAATTTGTTGAAACCCATAGTATTGTTGAACAAACATTATTGGAAGACAATGAAGGAACGTATGGTTTAATGGATTTTACTACGCGTGACCGTTACCGGCATGTGGTAGAATTGATTGCAAAAAAGAGCACATTCAGTGAGCACGAAGTTGCTGAGATGGCTATACAATTAATGCATGAAAATGCAACGGGAAAAAGTGATGATCATCGCTCTGCACATGTTGGCTACTACTTGGTAGGATATGGAGTAAGCCAAACAAAAAAAATGGCAAAGATGCGTGAATCAGGCGCTCAAAGGATGCAGCACACTATCAGGAGACATGCATTCCTGGTCTATTCAATTTGTATTTTGTTGATAACATTTGTTATTGGCGGAGTTATTTTATTAATAGCAGACTTAGATACAAAGAACACGTGGCTTCTTGTAGTAATTACTTTGCTAACGTTGCTGTGCGCAAGCCAGTTGGCCATATCAGTTTCCAATTTTTTTGCTACACTTTTGGTAAAGCCCAATTTGCTGCCCAGGATGGATTACTCGCACGAGATTCCTGATAATGCAGCTTCAATGGTTGTAATTCCTGCAATGCTTACGACAGTCGGGGAAATAGACGACTTAGTGGAATCGCTTGAAGTTCGTTTCCTTGCAAACAGGAATAATAATTTACATTTTGGTTTATTAACTGATTTTACAGATGCCCGGGAAGAAACACTTCCCGCTGACGGATTACTTTTAGAAACTGTAAGGGATGGAATCGAAGCGCTTAATAAAAAATACAAAAGAGAAAATGAAGATTTATTTTTTCTTTTTCATCGTCCCCGGCTTTGGAATCCAAAAGAGAATGCCTGGATGGGTTATGAAAGAAAACGTGGTAAACTTTCCGATTTAAATGCCCTGTTAAAGGGTAAAGGGAAAGAACACTTTTCGATTATTTCAGGTGATCAATCCATTTTTCCTAAAATAAAATATGTAATTACACTGGATGCGGATACACAATTGCCCCTGGGCTCCGCGTGGAAACTAATCGGAACGATGGCCCATCCATTGAACCGCGCCTGGTACGATGAAAGAAAGAAACGCGTAACAAAAGGTTATGGCATTCTGCAACCACGGATAACCGTTAGTTTGCCTGACATAACCGGTTCTTTATATGCCAGGATGCATGGCAATGAGCCGGGCATTGATCCCTATACTCGTGCATCATCTGATGTTTACCAGGATTTATTTGGAGAGGGTTCCTATATTGGTAAAGGAATTTATGAAGTGGATACTTTTCAAAAAGTGCTTGATGGAAAATTTTTGGAAAACCGCATCCTTAGCCACGATCTTTTGGAAGGTTGCTATATAAGGTCGGGATTATTGAGCGATGTACAATTATTTGAAAAATATCCAACAACTTACAGCGCAGATATGAAAATGCGGATACGTTGGATTCGCGGTGACTGGCAGATTTTTTCATGGATTTTACCGTTAGTAAAGGGGCCCGGCAAACGCTTGAATAAGAATCCCATTTCAGCATTATCAAAATGGAAAATATTTGACAACATAAGGCGAAGCCTTGTGCCACTGGCCCTTACAGCTTTACTTTTATTGGGATGGATTGTATTGCCATATTCTCTATTCTGGACCATTATCGTTTCAGGAATTATTGTTTTCCCTATTTTTATTACTTCACTTTGGGATACCCTCAGGAAACCCAAAGATGTTGTTTTAAAATACCACATCAAAAATTCTATTCGCAACCTTGGTGATATTACAGTTAAAATTTTGTTCACATTGATATGCCTGCCTTATGAAGCCTGGTCAAATGGTAAAGCAATAATGCGCACCTTATGGCGCATGTTAATCAGCAGGAAAAAATTACTGGAATGGAATCCTTCTTCTCATAATGCAAATACAAATACAAAAAGTTTACGATCATCTTATGCTGCCATGTGGGTTGAACCGGTTTTAACGATCGTCATTTTTGCTTTTTTAGCAATTTACTTCCCGGCAAAATTGTTAATAGCAGGTCCTGTTCTCGTGTTATGGTTTGTTGCTCCCTTTGTTACCTGGTTCACAAGTAAACCTTTAGAGAAACAGGTAACCAAACTTAGCGATGAACAAAATATTTTTCTTCAAAAACTAGCGAGGAAAACCTGGAGTTTCTTTGAACATTTTGTTACAATTGAAGACAACTGGTTACCGCCCGATAATTTCCAGGAACAACCTGCTGAACAAATAGCACACCGTACCTCTCCTACCAATATCGGGCTCTCACTACTTGCCAGCTTATCGGCCTGCGACTTTGGTTACATAACTACCAGCGAATTGATTGAACGGACAACCAATACCCTCAATACCATGCAGAAAATGGAACGGTATAAGGGGCATTTTTATAACTGGTATGATACGGAATCTTTAAATATCTTATTTCCAAAATATATTTCAACAGTTGATAGCGGAAACCTCGCCGGCTATTTATTGGTGTTACGGCAAGGTTTGCTGGCTATTCCCAACCAGCAAATTCAAAGTGTACAATTGTTTAACGGGCTGATGGACACACTGTGGGTACTCGCAGATAACGCAAATGAAAATGAACGTAAACTACTCGAACCGTTTATCGTTGAACTTGAAACATTATCTAACGTAAATGCCTGCACGCAGTCTGAGCTAAAAAACAACATTGAATCTTTATCAAAACACTTCAATCTTATTTCTGAAAAAACAAATAATGACCCTGCAAGTGAAACGTACAGATGGAAGCAAATATTTAATAAACAACTGGAGCAGGCAAATGAACATCTCGGAATTTTTACACCCTGGTTTTTACTAGAAGGCGCTCCACCAAAATTCGCAGAACTGGTTGTGATGAATTCCAATTCAACGTTGACCGAATTATTAAAAACTGCAAATGAATTACAGGTTGAAGTGAATCGCAGACGAAAAGAGACTAACACAACGGATGAAAACAAATGGCTTGAATTATTTCAAACTGCCTTAACTAAATCAATTCATAAGGCAGACCAATTAATTACTTCAGCCGAAAATCTTGCTCAACAATGTAATGAGTTAGCGGATAAGGAATGGGATTTCCTTTACGATAAATCAAGACACCTGTTTACCATTGGCTACAATGTTCAGGAACATCGGGAAGATGCGAGTTATTATGATTTGCTTGCATCAGAAGTGAGGTTATGCATCTTTATTTGTATAGCGCAAGGCAAACTGCCGGAAGAAAGTTGGTTTGCATTAGGGCGGTTACTTACTAACGTAGACGGGCAACCTATTCTTTTATCATGGAGTGGTTCTATGTTTGAATACCTGATGCCATTATTAGTAATGCCCACTTATGAAAATACTTTACTTGACCAAACCAATAAAGCGGCAGTGGAATGGCAGATTAAATATGGTAAAAAAACGAACATGCCCTGGGGCATTTCAGAATCGTGTTACAATATGATCAATGCTAATTCCAATTACCAATACCGTGCCTTTGGCGCTCCGGGACTGGGCTTGAAACGTGGCCTGGAGGAGGATGCTGTCATAGCGCCTTATGCATCTGCAATGGCATTAATGGTAGCACCGGAAAAAGCGTGCGAAAACCTGGAACTGCTTAATAAAAAAGGATTAGAAGGAAGATTTGGATTGTATGAAGCTATAGATTATACACCTTCACGTTTACAGCGTGGACAATCGAGTGCAACTGTTTATTCATTCATGGCGCATCATCATGGAATGAGTTTATTGTCACTGGCCTATTTACTTCGTGACAAACTGATGCAAAAATTATTTGAAGCAGAGCCACAGTTTAAGGCAACTCTTTTATTGCTGCAGGAAAGAATTCCAAAAGCAACTACCTTTTTTGCGCACACCACAGATATCGCAGATATTAATTATGTAGCAAGTGACCAGGAAACAAGGATCATCAATACCCCGGACACTTCTGTACCTAAAGTGCAATTATTATCCAATGGACGGTACCATGTAATGATAACCAATGCGGGCGGAGGTTACAGTCGATGGAAAGACCTTGCTGTTACCCGCTGGCATGAAGATGTTACCTGCGATAATTGGGGAACTTTTTGTTACATCCGGGATTTAGATAGTAAAAAATACTGGTCTAATACCTATCAGCCCACACTTACAAAGGCTGATAAATATGAGGCGGCTTATTCCCAGGGCCGCGTTGATTTTAATACAAAACAAAACGGGATAGCGGCACACACTGAAATTGTTGTTTCTCCGGAGGATGATATAGAAATGCGGAGATTACGAGTTACCAACCGCTCCGGCGTGCGGAAGACGATTGAGATTACCAGTTATTCAGAAGTAGTGATGGCAACTGCCGCATCAGATTTGATGGCGCCTGCTTTCAGCAATCTTTTTGTGCAAACTGAAATCATTCCTCATCAACATACGATCATGTGTACCCGAAGGCCCAGGTCTGCGGGAGAACAATCGCCGTGGATGTTTCACCTGATGGCAACAGAAGGAAAGCATGCCGAAGAAATCTCTTATGAAACTGATAGGATGGCATTTATTGGTCATGGCAATTCTATCGTGAATCCGCAGGCCATGAATAATCCCGGTAAACTTTCCGGCAGCCAGGGTTCCGTGCTGGACCCTATTGTTGCCATCCGTTATAAAATAATCCTGGAGCCGGAAGAAGCAGCTACCATTGATATGGTTATTGGCATTGCTGAAACGAAGGAAATTTGCCAGGGGCTGATTAATAGATACCAGGATAATACACCCCATAAAGATCGTGTATTTGAAATGGCCTGGACGCATAGCCAGGTGGTACTCCGGCAAATAAATGCTTCCGAAGCGGATGCACAATTATATGGACGTTTGGCCAGCTCCATTATTTTTACGAATGCTTCTTTTCGTGCCAATCCTGCCATACTAATCAATAATCACCGGCAACAGTCTGGCCTATGGGGTTACTCTATTTCGGGAGACTTGCCCATTGTTCTTTTAAAAATTGAAAGCCAGGCTAACATGCAAATGGTAAAACAATTAATACAAGCCCATGCTTTCTGGCGCTTGAAAGGCCTGTTAGTAGACCTGGTGATATGGAATGAAGCGCATGATGTGTACAGGCAGGTTTTTCAAAATGATATTGAGGCACTGATTCCATCCGAATTAAAAGACCGCCCGGGAGGTATTTTTGTAAGAGCTGCAGACCAGATATCTAATGAGGATCGCATATTATTTCAAACAGTAGCCCGTGTCAATATTTCGGATAGTGCGGGAACGTTAGCAGATCATGTGAACCGTAAATTGATTGCAAAAGTAGCCATTTCCCGTATCAGCAATGACGAAAAATATACACCTTCTTCAACGCCAATTTCATTGCCGAAAGATCTTATCTTTTTTAATGGATCAGGAGGCTTCTCTCCTGATGGAAAAGAATATGTTATTGTTACCGATGATAAAAGCAAAACGCCGGCTCCATGGGTAAATGTAATTGCGAATCCAAATTTTGGAACAGTTGTTTCAGAAAGCGGATCAGCCTATACCTGGACCGAAAATGCTCATGAATTAAGGCTGACCTCCTGGAGTAATGATCCTGTATCAGATGCAACTGGTGAAGCATTTTATATAAGAGATGAAGAGAACGGTCACTTCTGGTCAACGGCATTGTTGCCTGCCGGAAGTAAGTCACCTTATATTACACGTCATGGTTTTGGTTACAGTGTTTTTGAGCATAAGCACGATGGCATTTATTCAGAGATGGTCGTGTATGTAGATATGGAATCTGCTGTTAAATTCAGCGTATTAAAAATACGCAACCAATCAGGAAGATCGCGGAAGTTATCCGCAACAGGTTACACCGAGTGGGTGCTGGGTGATAACAGGATGAAAACTGCCATGCATATTCATACTGAAGTAGATCCAGACAGCGGGGCGCTGTTTGCAAAAAATCAATACAATACAGAGTTTAACAACAGGGTCGCATTTTTTGATGTGGATTATTTGAAAAAAACCTTTACCGGAGACCGTACTGAATTTATTGGACGCAATGGAACTTTGCAAAATCCGGATGCGATGTCACGTATAAAACTTTCCGGCAAAGTTGGCCTTGCATTGGATCCATGCGCTGCTATCCAGGTTCCATTCTTTGTGGCAGACGGAGAAGAGCAGGAAATCATTTTCAGGTTAGGAGCAGGCAAAGATGCCAATGAAGCAAGCACCATTTCCAAACAATTTCGGGGAGCAGCGGCAGCCGGTGAAGCATTAGAGAAAGTAAAAAAATACTGGACTAATACAATAGACGCTATACAGGTAGAAACGCCGGACAAAGCCATTAATCTTATTACTAACGGTTGGCTAACGTATCAAACAATTTCATCAAGATTGTGGGGGCGCAGTGGATTCTATCAATCAGGTGGCGCATTTGGTTTCAGGGACCAGTTACAGGATGGAATGTCTTTGCTTCATACAAGGGCAGAACTTGCCCGCGAACAGATTTTGCTTTGCGCATCACGTCAATTTAAAGAAGGCGATGTACAGCATTGGTGGCACCCGCCGATTGGTCGTGGGGTGCGTACACGCATCTCAGATGATTACCTATGGTTGCCTTTTGTAACTGCTCATTATGTAAAACATACCGGTGATGTTGATATATTGGATGCATCCTCAAATTTCCTCGACGGCCGCCAGCTAAACGAGGGAGAAGAATCTTATTTCGATCTTCCGCTGGATTCGTTTACATCGGCTACGCTCTATGAGCATTGCGTTCGGGCCATACAACATGGACTCAATTTTGGCGTACACGGGTTACCGTTAATCGGTACCGGCGATTGGAATGATGGTTTTGATAAGGTAGGCCAGCAAGGTAAAGGAGAAAGTGTTTGGCTGGCATTTTTTCTTTATGAAATACTTACCCGGTTTGCAGACATCGCAGGATTACATAATGATGCAACATTTGCAGCAGCATGTAAAAACCAGGCGCAATTATTAAGACAAAATATTGACAAGAGCGCCTGGGACGGCGAGTGGTACAAGCGTGCCTGGTTTGATGATGGAACACCGCTTGGATCTAAAGGCGATGAAGAATGTAAGATTGATTCGATTTCTCAAAGCTGGTCCGTTTTATCAGGAGCAGGAAATGACAGCCTTGTGCATACTGCTATGGAATCAGCCTATAAAAACCTGGTACAAAAGGACGTAGGCATCATTCAATTATTGGAACCAGCCTTCGACAAGTCTGACCTGAATCCAGGTTATATAAAAGGATATGTGCCCGGAGTAAGAGAGAACGGCGGACAATACACTCATGCGGCAGTATGGATGATCATGGCTTTTGCCAGGTTGGGCAATAACAAACGTGTATGGGAATTATTGAACATGATCAATCCAATTAATCACGGCACAACTGCTGAAGAAATCGCCATCTACAAAGTAGAACCTTATGTGTTGGCAGCAGATGTATATTCCCGTGCACCCCATGCCGGGCGTGGCGGATGGACATGGTACACAGGTTCTGCAGGCTGGTTGTATCGTCTTATTACAGAATCATTTCTTGGTCTGCAACAGGCAGGAAATAAATTGACAATTAATCCTTGTATTCCTAAAGAATGGCCATCATTTAAAGTGCATTACCGGTATAAGAAATCAATGTACCATATTGAAGTAATGCAAATCAATATTGGTCAGGAAATTATAATAACGGTTGATGGGCAGCAACTTTCTGATCAAACAATTCCACTGTTAGATGATGGAGCTGAACATACGGTGCATGTCGCAAGTGTTGCATTAATTTCGAATTGATGGGAGGTTCAACTGGTTTTTAATTAATGTCAATTTTGATACAGTACTTTCATACAAGAAAATAAAGCCTGCGTGATGAAGCAACTTCATTCCAAACTTTAATCAAACGAAATTAATTTCAATGGAACGCGGTTAGAGTGTAATGGTTGGCCGTTGGTCAAAGAACAGACCTGAGTTAATGCTATAG
>DATCMY010000357.1:0-3237 GCA_036565505.1 Hanamia sp. | reverse complement strand
AACAGGAAGAAATCCTCAAACTTAAAAACCAATTAGGCGAAGCCAAACAAGAATTAAAGGATGCCCGCAAATTAGAAACTGCGGACTATATCAATATTGCAGATGGGTACAGAAATACGCTCTTAGATTTGTATTTACAGTTACAGGAAATCAATCTGCCTAACGGTAAAGAATTACTTCTGTCACAAACGCAAAGTGTATGGATGAAGATGATCTGCAAGTATTTCCGGGAGGGCGATCAGGAGATTAATTTTGAAACGATACGTCGTTATTTTCCCGGCGATAAACGAGAACCAGGCGATAAGCACTCCCCAATTCCTGAAAAATCCAAGCTCTATCATATCGGCCCGGCCAAAAAGCGTAGTTGATTTTTTCTTCAACAGCTTAACTATAACTAATTCGCAAGCGCACTATCAAGTTGATATTGAATTATTTACAACATAATTCAACTTATCATAAACACCTCCTTTTTAACCACTCAGATTTGAGTGGTCATATTCTTATTGCTCCATAACCCACCTTTGAGCCAAAATCAAAGGCTATGGAAATTATCAACAACGAAGCGCTAAGTCAGTGCATCCGGGAAGCCGTTAGGGCAGAACTACAGGAACATTTCAGAACAGGCAGCACACTGCCACCACAGGAAGAGCGGCTTTTGTTTAAACAAGAATTGGCCGCCGAATTAGGTGTATCGCTGGTTACGCTCACCGACTGGATGAAAAAGGGCTTGCCCTTTTTGCGCCTGCACAAACGGGTTTACTTCAAAAAGAGCGAAGTACTCAAAATCATGACAACAAAAAATTAACGATTAAAGGAGGACGAAAGATGAATGTAGAATTAATCACCAGACAGGATTTACGGGAGTTTAAAAACGACCTGTTAAATGAGATCAAACAAATTATTAAGCCCGGACAGGGACAGAGTAAACAATGGCTGAAAAGTGTAGAGGTCAGAAAGTTATTAAACATTTCACCAGGCACCCTGCAAAACCTGCGGATAAACGGCACATTACGCTACACCAAAATTGGCGGCATGATGTATTATAAATTGGAAGACATCCACAAACTGTTAGAGGGAGGCCAGCAATGAAAACCCAATTATTCACACCCGAGTTAGCGGGCTATAGCAAACTGATTAGGCGCATGGGTAAAGACCAGCGCCTTTATGCAACGCATATCAGTTTGTTTACCGCACTATTTATATGCTGGCAGCGTGGCGGATTTGTCAGCCCGTTTTATTTCAATCGCCGGGAGTTGATGGGCTATAGCAGGATTGCATCAATAGCTACCTATCACAAGTGCATCAGGGAACTGGACGAGTACGGATATATCCGTTACCAGCCAAGCTATCATCCGAAGTTGGGCAGCCTGGCGTATTTGCCTGTCGGACTAATTTAATAATGATAAAAAGAAATAGCTGGATATATCGGCATAAACGCGATAGCGTCTCCGATTTTTCGGAGTAGCCAGCTATGTTTTGGCTATGCCAAAACCGCTGGCCCTCCTCATGCTATCGCATTCGTCGGGGATTTTTTTAAGAGTTTTTAAAGATAGAGATGTATGGAAACATTAACTAAAGTCAATAAAGGAGGCCGTCCGAAAAAGCGGGCTACAAGACGGCAGATACTTGCGGCTATGTGTACGCCTTTAGAAAAGACGCTCATTGAGATCAATGCAAAAAGAGCGTGTATGACTGTATCAGAGTTCCTCAGAGAGTTAGGTTTGAAAGGCCGTGTAAAAATTAAAGTCAAGACCTTGCCAAAAACAGTATTAGAACTAACCGGCACTTTAAACCACATGGCAGCTAACATCAATCAGCTTGCAAGGAAACGCAATAGTGGCGACGAACTCAATGCACTGGAAAGGGGTATACTTAATAAAGCGGTTAAAGATTTACAAGGTTTAGTAACTGATATTAAAGGGTATGTACAATGATCGGGAAAATAATCACAGGTAAAAGCTTCCGGGGGTGTATGAACTACTTACATGAAGGCAGGTTACAGGAAAACGAAGAATTACAAAAACAGGAAATGGAGAAGAAACAAGCACAGGTTATTGCTTATAACCAATGCTTTGGCACCAAGAAGGAACTTATCAGGCAATTTATTGAAGTGAGTAAACTCAATCCAAAAGTCAGCAAACCTGTATTTCATGCTACTATCAGTTTTGCTTATGCAGATGCCAACAAATTGAACTATCAGGATAAGGCAGACATCGCAGCGGGATTAGCCAAAGATTTTGGTTTTAGCGACAACCAATACGTAGTCATATCGCACGGGGATACCCAGCATGAGCATTTGCACGTTGTGGCTAACCGCATTGATTATAATGGACGGACTGCCAGCGATAGTAACAGTTATAAACGCATGGCTGATTTTTGCCGGAAGATGGAGATTGAGCACAAGTTGACCCAAGTATTAAGCCCTAATAAATTCCTTGCGCCGGAGCTTCGGGTAGCCCAAAGCCAACGAGTAGATAACCGCAAGGAAGCTTTAAAGCAACACTTATCATCTGCTATGCAGCATTGCAGGAGTGTTAAAGAGGTAAAGCAATATATGGAGGGCAAAGGGTATAAAGTAGAACTTGGTCGTGGTATTGCCTTTATAGATCAGCAAATGGTACGCTTTAAAGGCAGCCAGGCAGGTTATTCTTTAGTAGATATAGAAAAGAAGCTTAAACAAGAAATGCTATTACAGCAAAAACAAACACTGGCAAGTGAATTAAAACAGGAAAGAACCATTAACCAATCAAGAGGGATATAATTATGAAAAAGGAAGAAACACACATGGACGAGGCCGTATTGGCCGATGTGCTTACTAATTTAACAGAAGAAAGTAAGGCAATCAAAAACTTTATCGAAAAGCAGCAAAAAGTTATTGGTGAAAAAGACCAGGAAATTAAAAACCTTGTTAGTGATTTTGAGCAAAAATATTCAAGCATACAGGTGATTGCGCCAAAGCCGGACATGACAACAATGAATATGGCTTTAGATCAGGGACTTAATAAAATCAATAACACGGTAGAAAGTAAGTTGGTAAATATCAAACAAAGTATTGAAGCCGGGCCAAAGCCGATCACCAGGCATTTCAGATTTTTATTATTCCCTGAATCGAACACAGATTATTATTACAAAATGGTATTCGGAAGGCTAATACCCTGGAGTTTTTTATTTGTTGTGGTTTTTTATCTTTTAAGTATAGGACAAAAAACAATAGAGGCATATCAGGCCAGCCAATAC
>DATCMY010000356.1:0-2763 GCA_036565505.1 Hanamia sp. | reverse complement strand
ATCAAAAAATTGCTGAAATCGTTGAAGCCTATATTTAGGCCAGAACCCTTTACCAACAATAATTTCAAAGAACTAATTTTTTGAACGTTTGGACACTAGTGAACCTGGATATAAAATAACATATCAAAAACCTCAGATAGGTGACTTAGTGTATAATTTCGGACATATTAGCAATATGCCTGTAACTAGTGCACATTGGGAAAATGAATTAGTAATTGATGACTATACTTTGGAAAACAGCAAGTCTGGATAAGGTCGGAAAAATTCTTTCAATCAAAAAATGTACAGTTCATAGTGCTGACCTTGAAATAGTTGACAAATTGTTCATTCAGCCTTCCTTCGTTGCTAATGTTGGAATGTCAGGTGGACCGTTGATTTCTGAAAACAGATTAATCGGACTAATGTCTTTTGGCCTTCCATCTGACTCCATCATAAAAAAGGAAGTCTATGCAATTTCTATAAATGAAATACTTGAGGCATTGAAAAGATAGATTGCTCTGCTATACTTAGAAAGATTTAAAGTAAAATTATGGCCCATATTTAGCGCAAGTGTCCTTGTGCTTACAATTAAAAATTAAGTTGACTCAGTAAACAAAGAAATAACAAGAATTCTTATTTATCTAACTGAAAGGCTTAACCGCGAAATAGTAAAATTTATATTTCCCCTTTCTTCAATTGTTCCACTGCATAGTTTGCTGCACGCGCAGTCATTGCCATAAATGTTAAGGATGGATTTTGTGTAGAGGTGGAAGTCATACACGCACCATCAGTTACAAATACATTGGGGCAATTATGAAACTGGTGCCATTTATTAAGCATTGAAGTTTTAGGATCTTTACCCATTCTTACACCGCCCATATGATGAATATCCAATCCCGGCGCTTGTTTGGAGTCTGATGTTTTAACATCGGTGAAGCCTGCCTTTGTATACATTTCTGTCATCTGCTCAAAAAAATCTTTGATCATCTTTTCATCGTTGTCATCATAATCAATATTGATTTTTAATAACGGCACTCCCCAATCATCTTTTTTATCAGCATCCAAACTAAGGAAGTTGGTTTCTTTCGGAATGGTTTCTCCCATCATTTGTGAGCCAACATACCAGGGTCCTAATGTAGGCTCTGCCAGTAAATTCTTTTTCAGGTTTTCACCAAATCCATTGGTATCATTGTGTGGCCATCTTCCCGCATCAAAAGTCAATGCATACCCACGCAAAAAGTCGGTTTCCTGTTTGTATAAATTCCTGAAACGTGGCATGTAAGCGCTTGTCGGCCTTCTTCCACCTTTGCTGGTTGTGTCCTGGAAGCCATCATATTTTGCACTGATACGCGCCCTGTAATTATGGAAAGCTGCATACTTTCCGAGAATTCCATTGTCATTTCCCAAACCGTTAGGGAAGCGTTTTGATTTTGAATTCAGCAAAATAAGGTTTGTATTATATGCCCCTGCATTTACAAAAATTACCGGCGCATAATATTCGATTGATTCTTTTGTATTCGCATCAATTACCTGCACGCCTACTGCTTTTCCTTTAGCATCATCATAAATAATAGAATGGACAACTGAAAAAGGGCGCAACGTCATATTGCCTGTTTTCAGTGCCCACGGTATGGTGGTAGCATTGGAATTAAAATATCCACCGAACGGGCAACCACGCTGGCAAAGATCCCTGTTCTGGCATTGGGCCCTTCCCTGGTCAATATGTATTTGCTTTGGCTCTGTTAAATGAGCACAACGGCCATAGATCACATCTCTATCCTTATAATTTTTAGCAACAATTTCTTTGAAATAATTTTCTACACAAGTTAATTCCAGCGGTGGTAAAAATTCTCCATCGGGTAGATTAGGCAGTCCATCTTTATTGCCTGATATGCCTGCAAACTTTTCTACATAGCTATACCATGGCGCAATATCTTTATAACGAATGGGCCAGTCAACTGCAAAGCCATCTCTTGCAGGGCCTTCAAAATCAAAATCGCTCCATCGCTGTGTTTGCCTTGCCCACATTATAGATTTGCCGCCTACCTGGTATCCGCGTATCCAGTCAAATGGCTTATCCTGGATATATGGATGCTCAGTATCTTTTACAAAAAAATGCATAGCATCTTCACGAAAAGCATAGCACCTGCTGATTACAGGATTGGCCTCACGGATGTCGTAGGGAATTTCTCCACGGTGTTTAAACTCCCAGGGATTCATATTGGTGGTGGGGTAATCTTTGATGTGCTTTACATCTCTTCCTCTTTCCAACACGAGTGTTTTCAATCCTTTTTCACAAAATTCCTTTGCTGCCCATCCTCCGCTCATTCCTGATCCGATAACAATGGCATCAAAAGTCGGTGCTTCTTTAGTATCTCCCATATCTTTAATTAGCTTGCTTTTTTAACAGGAACACAACCGTAGAATTTTCCGGGAACGAGTTCGTACACCTGTACTTTGGTTAAATAATATTTTGATTCAGTAAATGCCTGTAGCGTTAACCTTTTCGTTGTGTTATAAAAGAAGGCAACATTCTCAGGAATATCTTTTTTGCTTTCGATCGATTTTAAAATATCAGCTCTTTCAGCAGGAGAACTTTTCACAAATGATTTATTGATTTTCTTTTTAGAAAATTCTTCAAATTCTTTTAATCCTTTTACAAATTTATCCTGCCCGTCAGGAGGATAGCAATCATCAATCATCATTAATGCAAACAGGTGGGCACCCACATCTTTTGCACCCGGTGTATCGGTTTTTGGAATGATCGTTTCACTAAGCTCTGAA
>DATCMY010000355.1:0-14449 GCA_036565505.1 Hanamia sp. | reverse complement strand
CAATCCGTAATTACAAAGAGCCGCTGATACATTGGCTTCGCCGCCGCCATAGGTGACATCAAAACTATCGGCCTGTACAAATCTTTTAAAATCCGGTGTAGATAAGCGAAGCATTATTTCTCCAAGTGTAACAACTTTTTTTGACATGATTTTTTAAAAATTTAAAGTGACATATATTTATTGCCTGATATTATTTTTAAAATTAAAGTTCTCTAAAGAAGATTGCCATTAATCTTAATAATACTTTTAGTTAATTGAAATTTTGGCCAGTGTAATAGAAGAAATCAGGACTTTATCAGTACTTTTTAGCTTTATTTTTTTCATTTTTTTAAAAGGCATAATAAACTTATAAAGAAGTTGGTTTGATGATTTTGTATATAACAAAAAATTAATTCATTTGAATATACTCCACTTTATTAGATATTTTACCTATCTTATAACCCTTACATGCAAAGAATAAGATAAATACATAACAGGGTATCAGGAGCCAATAACCAAGTTGGGGACTGGCTATATCGCTGATATAGCCGTACAATAAGGGCGTTAATGCTCCCCCTATCACTCCCATTATCAATAAAGCTGAACCTTTCTTGGTGAATTTGCCTAACCCATCAATGGCTAAAGGCCAGATAGAAGGCCATAAAAGAGCATTGGATAAACCCAATAAGGAAATAAACCAAACAGAAGCTTTACCCGTGATGAATATTGCCAACAGAGAAAAGACTAATCCTGTTAAAGCAGACCATTGCAATACAGTTCTTTGACGGATGAATCTAGGTATGGCTATTGTTCCAAATAAATAACTGATGATCATGATCAATAAAGTATAGGTAGCAAAAAACTTCGCTTCTTTAAAACTAAAACCCATGTACTGACCATAGTTAATAATTGAATCTACAGCTAATACTTCAACACTAACCGCACAAAAAACAGTGATAGCGCCTAATATCAAATATGGAAACTGAAAAATGCTTGTTTTATTATTTTTGATGGAGTCATTGACAAATTCATCTTCTTGCTCCTCTACATCCGGCAAGTGAAATATACGTATCATCAATCCCAGACCCACTAAAACCAACGCCATAATTATATATGGAACGGTTAAACGGGAAGCCAATTCATTTAATATTGTAGTCTGTTGTTCTACTGATAATTTAGGCAATTGCTTTTGCAGCTGATCAATCTCATACGGATTTTTTGTGAGGGCATGAATAAGGATAAGTGGTGCGATGGCACCGGCAACTTTATTACAAATACCCATAATACTCATGCGTTTAGCAGCGCTTTCAATGGGTCCCAAGGTTGTAACATAAGGATTAGATGCCGTTTGCAAAATGGTTAACCCGGTTGCTTGTATAAATAGCCCGAGTAGAAACAACTCGTAAGTTCGATTTATTGCAGCAGGTACAAATGTTAGAGCACCCAAAGCCATTAGCATTAATCCCAGCATCATCCCGTTTTTAAGACCTGTCTTTTTGAGAATGAAAGAGGAAGGAATGGCCATGACGAAATAGGAAATATAAAAAGCAAAAGCCACCAACATCGCTTGCTTTGTGGTTAAATTACAGACTAATTTAAAATATGGTATCAAAACAGAATTTATCCAAGTTACAAAACCAAAAATGAAGAATAAAATGCCGATAATGATGATTGCCTTATTATTCTGGCTATTATTCAAGGCTACTGCTCGTACTTTCATGTATATTAAAATTTGTTGATTATTTTGTATTCAAAACTAAGTTACTATGCCAATTAATACTAAAGTCATAATCAGTTTCAGGTATGCACTATTAAATCCACAAACAATAGAAAGATAAACACCTGCCTTGGGGAAGAAAAGTGCGCATATTTAAAAGTCCCCAAAACAATTACTACACCACTTGCCTACCGAACTTTTTCCCGAATTTGTTTTCGAAGAATTCAGGGAGTGTGATACCTGCTTATCTCTTAACGGTTTTATGCAAAACCCTGTGCGACCAACAATAAACATAGACACTGGCAATGCAATTCCCGGGGTAATACCGGCAAAGCCATACTTAAAGCCCAGTTCAGTATTTGCCATGGCAAGTAGCTATGCCAAAAACTCACTGGCTGATAAGGAAGCTATCCTAAATATATATTGACATTACATTATGGCCTGCAATCAAAAAATCATTCACCTTATGAACATATTTTCTAACCCCAAGGCCAGCGCTAACCGTACCAATTAAAGTTTGTCATATAAGGTTCTTTTTAGACACCGAGAGGTCAATAACTATTTGTTTTAAAGCTGTTAACACGGCATCAGTAATTAGTTTTCCTTTTTCTACTGTTGCAGTGGATGGATCTCCAAACACCCCATTCGAAGTCATTTCTTTTATTGACCGGTAATAAGCTGCCTTTGCCCCCCGCAACATGTCTCCTTCCGCCCATGAAAAAGTTGAATTATTACCACCAGGTTTGATGTTTTCTTTTACCACTAAATGAGGTGCAATTAGCATCATTAAAGAGGTTTCTAATTCACAGGCGTGCCCTACACCGCCGAATCCTGTTTCCGTAATCTTTTCCAGGGCATTAGTTGCTATGCGCCACCAGGTAGCCATAACAATATCAGCTTTTGGATATTTATATCCTAATTGCTCTACCAGTACCTGTCCTATGCCCTGATTACCCCCATGACAATTTAATAAAATTATTTTATGGAATCCATGATGGATCACTGAGCCCACAATATCATGTACTTGCCGGGCAAAACTGTTGTGGGTAAGCGTTAAACTACCGGCGAAATCCATATGATGATCCGAACAGCCAATACTAACCGTAGGTAAAATCAATACTTGTTCCGGCATGGATTCATGCAGTTTATAAGCAAAATGCTCCCCTATCAATCGATCAGTTGCAAGGGGCAAATGTGGCCCATGCTGCTCTGTGGCAGCCATAATAAGTACTATTGGTATATTTCTATCCAGCTGGTTTATTTTTGGAGAAGTAAGTTGGTCCCAAATCATGATTTAACTGCCCACATTTCAATTTCTACTAATAATGTCATAAGTAAACCTGTTTGTACTGCAGCCCTCACAGGGAGCGGTTCGATAAAATATTTTTTATATACCTCATTAAAGCGCGGCCAATCAGCCAGGTCTTTTAAATAGACATTTACTTTAAATACATCATCCAAACTGCAACCGGCATATGCAAACTGCTTGCTACAGTTCTCTATAGTATAAGCAGCTTGTGTCTCAATGCTGTCCCCAATCACATTTCCCTCCATATCTATTGCTGATTGGCCGGATATTACAACTAACTTTCCGGGGTTTACTATTAACACTGAAGAATATGGCCCTGCTGTTTTATGCTGAGAAATTTCGGCAGGAATTTGCTTTGCAGGCAATGAAAAGCCTGCCTCATTTCCTAAAAAGTGTGGTATATAGCCAGTAAATCCTACTATCTTCCAAACTCCATCAATTTTTTTACAACGGTATAGGGTTTGCCAATTTGCAGGTATTAAATCCCCGTTAGCTTTTACAAGATTCCCAAAAAATTTCTTGTGTATTAACGCAGAGTTTTCCTGTATTTCAATATCCCTTAATATAGTAATGCGAAACAAGGCGGCCTCGGGATCTTCTCCCCATGCGGTCTCATTAAACAACCTTGCCTGTTTTAACCATCCTTTCTTGTAAGCATCTAAATGTGGAAAATTTAATTTCCAAGCATCCGGATTTCCCAGATAACAGGCATCTATGCCCATAAAATTTTGTTCGATAAAATCATCAGCTACCATGGCCCAATCTTCCCGAATAAAAGCTTTGATATCACGGTCTACCAGCATATCCCATAAATTATGACGATCTGTATCCTGCGAAGGGAATGGATTTTTATTCATTTTAATAATATTCTTTACTATTTATCAAGTAATTAGCTATGGCCTCTTCATCAGGCTCTATCCCTAATCCCCTGCCTTCGGGTAATAAAACGTACGGGGGTTCAAATTTTAAAGGTGTTTTTAACAAGTCATGTTCTCTGATCATTCGTCCAAAAATATCACTCGGCCAGGTACAGGAAGCTGCAGCAGCTGAAGAATGCACATACATTGCCTCCAATATGCCTAAATCTAACTCAGAACCATGCCAGCAGGGTAACTGTGCAGCAGCAGCTACATGATCTAGTCTTTGAAAGTTCGCCAAACCTGCATTAAAATTAAATCCGTCTACTGCCTGTAATTGAATTGCCTGTATAGTATCCTTAATTCGCTGTCCCTCCAATATATAAGGCAGCGAAACATGCAAAACAATAGGCACCGAACTATAACTTCTCAATTGAGCGTAATCATTTAGCTTCCATCGCGGGATCGGATCCTCCAGGCATAATATATTACCCACTTCCTGCAATCCATCTATTCGCTTACGGGTTTCATGTGCATATTCCCAGCGTTCGTTTGGATCCAGAATTACCTGCATACCGGGGGCTGCTTCTGCAATGATCTGACACCAACTTACTACATCATCTTCCAGATCGCTTTTAAATTTAATACAATCATATCCCTGCTTGTAAAATGATGTCACCAGCTCTTCTATATCTTCCTCTTTACGGTGGCTGGACCAGGCTCCTACCTTTATTTTATTTTTTAAGGGGCCACCTAATATATCTACTACCCGCAAGTTGTGCATCTTTGCATACGCATCCCAAATAGCACATTCAAATCCATCGTATTCCCTGCAAAAAGAAAAAGGTAGTTTTTGCAGGGTTAAATCTTCAATTTCCTTATGCAATAATCCGCTAATAATATCTTCAACAACGCTCCAGTTATGACCACGATATAATTCGCCCCAGCCAATGATCCCCGAGGCAAGCTCCATTTTAACTATCAATTTAGAAAGCTGATCGAATTGGAGCGTCCAGCCTGCTTTAGCGCCCATAGGCAATTTATGCAATGGCTTATGAATTTCTTTACTCTCAATTGTACCTTCTTTTGCAGGCACAATTACTTCAAAGCAGGTAATTCGGACTATTTTCATATTATCTTTTTTCAGTAAAATAACGGTTATAAAGTAAATTAGTTGAGCCATTATCAACATATATCGTTTGCCCGGTTACTGACCTGCTCAAATCCGACAGAAGGAAAGCCACAACATTCCCACAATCTTCAGGCTCAATTTCAAAAAACAATACTTGCTGATCTTTTTTTAAATCCCTTACCCATTGCAGAGGATCATCCGACCACGTTTTAATCAAATCATAATTCTGATCAGAATGCACATATCCTGGTCCCACCGCATTCACCCGTATGTTATACGGCCCTAACTCAACCGCCATACCACGGGTGAGTCCTTCTACCGCTGACTTAGCACTGGCATAAATGGCATATCTTGATATTGTTGAGTGTGCATTTACGGAAGATATATTTACTATATTCCCGGGTTGCTTTACCTCAAGAAGTTGATTGACAAAGGCTTTAGAAATCTGCCATAATCCTTTTACATCAGTATCATAAAGCCGGTTGAACTCCTCTTCTGTGGCTTCATGCGCCACCTTGGCTAAGCCAACACCTGCGTTATTTACCAATCCATGCAACCTGCCTACCTTTTGCTGAATATCCCTGAACATTTCCATTACTTCTTCTTTTTTGCTAATATCAGCAGCTACCGGAATGGCATTAGGATATTTTTGGGCGGCAACTTTTGCATCATCAAATTCGAGTTCATTAAGTATGATTGTGGCACCACATTTGGATAATGCCTTGCATATTCCAGCTCCCACTCCTTGCCCACCTCCTCCGGTGACCAAAATATTTTTTCCTTTTAGATTCATATTAATTTTTAATAGATTACATAACTCTATATTTAGCAAAGGCTTCACAAGCACTCATACCTTCTTCCAGTTTTGCTTTAACTTTTTTTTCTTCTCTTGCTTTTTCCAACGCTTTAATTATTATTTCTTCCTCAATATCTTTAGGTATTACACATACTCCATCCAGGTCTCCAAAAATAATGTCACCAGGGTTAACTAAAACTTCCCCAAATTTAACAGGTATCCTAAAATCAACCACTTTACCTCTTGGCGCCTGATCCTGGGAATAACACCCATAGGAAAAAGTTGGAAAATCCAAAGCTAAAATACCATTTGTATCCCTGGAGTAACCATCAACGACAGCACCCGTGCTTCCTAATTTTTTAGCCCGTGTAGCCATTAGCTCCCCCCACAAAGCATATGTATCAGAGGCACCATAACAAATATACACTTCATTCCTTTTCAAATCGTCCAGGGCTTCCAGCATTACTCCGAATGGCTTGTTTAACAAACGACTGTCCATATCTTGTTCCAAATCCGCTTCTAAAACAGTCATTGCCCTTCCTGCAACAACCATTTTATCGTGTAAGGGTCGGATTCTAGGCGATAAAAATTGTCTAATATAGCCACGCTGGTCCATAATATCCCCGATGACTGCAGTGTAAAGTTCCCGCCGCATTATACTAAACAATTCATCTTCACTATTCCATTTTTTCATAAGATAATTAAATATTATTGGTTAAAAAAAATTTATAAACGATTCATTTTATATTAAAGTTTTTATACTTCCGTTGCAACTAGGATTCCAACTAGGATGAACTATGGTGATGTTCCGCAAAATGATATTACCTTTCATCGCTATTTCTCACTCTGCATTTCGATTATATTTTATATCAAAATAATTAAGCCAAAAAGTGTGATTAGATTTACGGGTTGCAAAGTTGTTGTAATCATTTACGGCTTCATCAGACCACGCCCTTTCTGCTAATGCCAGTAAACGGGGAAATAACTGGTAATCTATTTTTGACTCGGTTCGATCAATATGAGACCAAAAGCAAGCTTGAATACCCAAATAATGTTTTTTCTCTTCGGACGTGGCATCAGCAGGAACAGGTTGATAAGAATATACTTTTTTTGTGTTCGTGATAGAATAGTCATAATCAAAATATAGGTGAGATGTTGGACACATCACCACATCGTATCCATCTTTTGTAGCTTTTATACCTGTTTGTTGCTGACGCCATACCATAATAACGGTTTCTTTCCCTACCCCTGTTTGAAATACTTCATCCCATCCTATTGGCCTTTTATTATCAGCTACTACATAATTACCTACTCTATTCATTACATAACCCTGAAGATGTTTCTGATCACTAATGCCAAGACTCTTCATCTTAGCTTGACAGTTTTTACAGTCTTTCCATGCACCTTCCCTTACTTCATCACCACCCAAATGAATATATGGTGAAGGAAATATCTCAGCAACTTCCTTGATAACCTCTTTAAAAAAATGATAGGTGTTTTCATTGCCTACATCAAACACATCATTTGTAGTCATACTTGGACCGGAACTAAATGGATAAATAGGGGTAATATTTCTGGAACAGGATAATGCCGGATAAGCGTAAAGAGCGGCATGACTATGCCCGGGGACTTCAATTTCAGGTACAATTTCAACGTGTCTTTGACGTGCATAATTTATCAACTCCTTCATTTGAGCCTGTGTATAAAATCCTTCAAATTCTTTCGGCTCATTGTAATTTGCGGCAAAAAATGCTCCCTTACTTGTTAGCAAAGGATACTTTTTTATTTCCAATCGCCATCCCTGGTCATCCGTTAAATGTAAGTGAAGCGTATTCATCTTATAAAAGGCCATTCTGTCAATCGTCTTTTTTAAATATTCTGATGAAATAAACGTTCTGGAACAATCTAACATTAAGCCTCTCCATCCAAAACGGGGCTTATCTTGAATTTCCACAAATGGCAATTGCCATTGTTTCTTATCTTTTGTTGGCGGGTTTAATAATTGTTGTAGAGTAACTCCACCGTAAAAAATACCAGCCGCATCTGACCCGATAATCACCACCCCTTTGTTATTGATCTGTAATTGATAGCTTTCAACATCTGAAGAAGTTGTTTTGTCCAGCTTTAAATAGATAGTATTAATACTAGATGTTTTGGTTTTGGGCGGCGTATGCACAAATTTTACATCAATTCCTGTAACCTTTTTTATGTTTTGCGAAAGCAAATTTGCTTCCCCTGCTAGTTTGCTATCATAAACTATATATAGGACAGAATTTATTGAAAGCAGTTGATCGCTGGTAACGTGCATGATTAATGGTTGTGGAATTACAGAAGGTTGCGCCTGTATAACAAATTGTCCGACGAACAGAAAAACAATTGTCCAGATAGTTTTCTTTATAACTTGCTTTTTAAAGGTCTTCAAAAAGCCACATATTTGACTTTCATAATAGTTAATAATCTTATCATCATGTGAGTTTTTACACTTGAATTGTTTTACTGTTTTCATCATCAAATTTTTAAATTATCTTAAATAAATATTATTAGCAGGAATCACAGATCGATCAAAGCAAAGGCCTTCTTCATAGAGTCGGCAGTCGTTTTTATAGCAAGTTCATCGTCCATATCATTTAATACTTCGTTAAAAGGTTCTGCCTCAACTGGGCCGTCGTATCCTATAGCAACAAGGGCATTCAGAAATCCTTTTGTGTCAATCACCCCAGTTGCAGCTGGTAATTCCCGTTGGTAACCTGGCTGATCCTGCCAGCCTATTCCTTTTACAGCATCGTCCAGGTGACAGCCAACAACCTCTTTATTGGTTAAAGTAAGCAGGTCGCTGATTGTTTCCCCTGCTGTAAACCAGTGGGCGGTATCCAGGTGAATTCCGGTATTGGGTTGGCCGATAGCGGCGATCATCTCTTTCGTTTCCGCCATGGTATGGATGAAGGGAAACTTATTGGCTCCCCAGATAGATTTTGGCCCTACGTATTCCAGTCCCAGACGAATAGAATATTGGTTCAATATCCCTGCTACTTCCCTGAGCCGGATGGCTGTCTGCCGGAAATTTTGCAGGTAATTCAACTCTTCATGATTAGACATGATCCATGTCATCATCCGGATTGCTCCGCTCTTCTGCAGCATCTTCGCCAAAGCAGGTAACTGACTTAATCCCTTTTTATAGGTCGCGGCATCTTTCCGGTATTCAACAGGTAACGAGCACATACCCCACACTATGTTCTTCTCCTTCATATCCTCTGTTAGCCGGATCAATTCCTCATCTGAGTAGCGGGCCAGATCCTGTGCCATTACAGCCACCGATTCGAACTCATACTTCACAGCTATTGTATTCAAGGCCTGTTGCGTTATACCCGGTTGTACACCAATCATGTAAGGGTTCAGGCTCATAGAGAACCTCCGTGTTTTTGGAATCCTGCTCTTATTGCTCTTATCAAGAGCAAAAGGAAATAATGTAAGGGGTGCGGCATAGGCTATAGAAGCAGCGGCAGTATGTTTAAGAAAGCTTTTTCTACTAAATGTCATATATATCATTTTAATGTGAAAAATTCTCTTGCAAGCTATAAAGCAATCATTAGGCTCGATAGAGTAACTCCATACTGATGTGCAGGATAATAAATGATTCTTCAGCCCCGCAAATACAGATAAAGCATTTTTACACACTGTTACCTGCAGAGGAAGGCAATGAGCTATTTATTGTCTTCCTTCACGGAAATGCCCTGTACAGAAAATAAAAGGTCGCTTTTCTTGGCACCTTGCTTCTTTGCTACAAAGTAAACATTGTGTATGCCCTGAACATTATTTAATCCGACAACTATTCTCTGCGGCAACTTTGAATTTTTCTTATCGGCAATCAGAGGAACAGACTGTCCTGCCACCTGACCTGTTGCCGACCCTAACCTGACTTCAATTACTCCACCGGCCAAGGGCGATACAAGGAACACTATTTGCCTGATGCCTGTTAGGTCCAGTCCATCAAAACCAAGATAAGAACCATCGCCTGCCAGAAAATTAAGCTCATTGGTGGTATTCGGCAGTTTCACATTCATGTAACCTTTTGTTTTATCCGCTTTGTTAATCGGTAGGTTAGGGCTTCTCAAAATGAGTACATCTTTAGATGTCAGCGGCCCAATCCCATTTGCACCTCCATCTGTGTATTTCGCTTGCAGTATGAACACCCCTTTATCATTTTTCATCTCCTCCTGTCCCTTTTCTCCTCCGGAACTGTTTTTCGTACCAGGAACTGCTGTAGTAAAACTACCTGCAAGCGGCAGAGATTTTGTGGAAGCGGCTGCAAAGTTGCGGATAAAAGCCACAATCCTTTTTGCTGTTTCTTGAGGAAGGTCGGGATGGGCGCTCATGACCACCTGTCCCCAGTTACCGCTACCTCCGTTGATGATTTTGGTTACAAGGCGCTCAGAGGCAGAAGTATCATTCTTGTACCGTTCAGCTACCTGCCTGAACGTAGGTCCAACCGATTTTTTATCGATTGCATGACAGGAATAGCAATCATTTGCGTTTAACAGCATTCCGCCGGATATGTCCAACCTATTGTCTCCCTTAGGAAGTTTTTCCGGATCTGGCTCTCCCAATTGTGGATTGTATTCTAAATCAGCATATTCGATAGCTACGGTTATTTTGTCTTTATGGATACTACTATCTTCCTTATCGCTTACCTTCACTTTGTAATTGATGCTATTACCGGGGAAAAAGAACGTTTTATTTCCTTTTGTTATATTAAACTGTACTATCGGCGGTTCATTACCGACCTGTATTTTAATGGATTGACCGCTGATTCCTCCCTTACCGTCGTTTGCAGTGAGCGTTGCAATGTATACCCCGGTTTTATCAAAGGTTAAAGAGGGAGAAGGCTCATTGAAGGTTTTTGTTTCACCACCGGATTTCGGCACAACCTTCCATTCATAACTTAAAGGGTCATTATCATAATCTATTGAACCATTGGAAGTAAGTTTGACTGACAGGGGAACAGCACCTGACTTTTTATCTACTGCTGCATGAGCCACTGGCTTGCGGTTGCCGCTATTGTAGTCAATGCGAACTAACTTTGCATCTTCGTTAGCGGTAAACCAGCCTTTTCCGTAGTCGAGTACATAAAGGCTTCCATCTGGACCAAAGTTCATATCTAAAGCAGTAAATTTGGAGCCGGGCATAAAGGGCTCCATTGATTTGTAATTGCCGTTCTCATCCATACTAACCACCAGTATCCAACCGCGAAGCCATTCGGTAATAAACCATTTGCCATCATAATAATCGGGGAAGGCTTTTTTCGCATGCTTATAATCTACTTTACGAAAAAAAGGTCCGCCTACTGCGACCCTGCCTCCTGTTCCCATTAAAGGAAACTCTTTAGAAGTCCCATAAGGATACCAGATCATAGCCGGTTGTGCTGGTGGCAACTGAATTAAACCTGTATTAAGACGCGATGTATTTTCAGGTCTTTCCTTTTTATATTGCTCCCCGGATGTTTTGGTGGCAAAATCATAATGCCAGTAAGCTTTATTATCTCCAACAAAATAAGGCCAGCCATAATTTCCCGGTTTTCGGATCTGGTTAAATTCATCCTGGGATTCCGGCCCAATACCGACAGAGTCCTTACGGGAATCAGGGCCAACTTCTCCTTCATAAAGCCATCCTGTTTTTGTATCCATGGAAATACGCCATGGCTGCCGATTTCCCATAGTATAAATTTCAGGACGTGTTCTGGCTGTTCCCTTCGGAAAGAGATTTCCTTCAGGTATCGAATACGTACCGTCCGGCTCAGGGTGGATGCGTAATATTTTACCACGCAGATCATTGGTGTTTGATGAAGTACGTTGCGCATCCCATAATTCTCGACCGGGTCTTTCATCAATGGGAGCATATACCCATTCTCTGGGGCTTGAATTATCCCCTACCGTAATAAATAGATCACCGTTGCCTCTGGGATCAAACATAAGTGCTCCTCCCGTATGGCTTCCATCCAGAATCTGCTTGGGTATTTGCAACAATACTTTCTCTGACCTGTTGTCCAGCATGCCTTTTGGATCCAGAGTAAAGCGTGAAACCTGAAATTGCAATCCGGATGGGGGGGTATAAAAAACGTATATCCATTTGTTGCTGCCATTGAAGCGATCCAAGGCAATGCCCAACAAACCATCTTCATATTTGCTATCTACAGGTATGGAACCGATGGATCTGACAGCCCCAATCATATGATCATAAACCCGAATATTGCCTCTCCGTTCTACAAAATAAATAGATCCTTCTTTATTAAAAGCCATCTGCATCGGTTCGTCTAGGTTATCAGCCAAAACGGTTTCTTCGAACCTGCTTTCTTCTGGCAAGACATGGGTATAATCCAAGGGCTTGGGATCCACCCCACCCATAGCATAATACAGTCCTCCCCAGATGATTTTCTTGACTTCGGGACTGTTGTAGCTTTCTGCTGTATGGCCCATCTCAGTGTAAAACGAACGGCCCCCATCATAATCGTGATACCAGACCATTGGATGGTTTTCTCCCATATTACCACCCTGATACGATGTTTCATCAATTTTCACCAACACCTTGATATCCGGATTCACCTGCTGAAAGTTGTAGAATTCATCGGTAAGTTCAAAATGCTCCGGCAAAGAATCGGTAGCAGGATGTGTTTTGTCCACTACCTGAAAGATGCCTTTCTGGACCTTCGGATGGCTGTTAAAATAAGCACCAATTAATTCATTGTACCAAGGCCAGTCGCGTTCAGCATCCGTGGAAGCATGTATAGCCATAAAGCCACCTCCCGCCTCGATATAGCGCTGAAAAGCGATACGTTGCTCAGGGTTGAATATGGCACCAGAAACATTCAGGAAAATAACAGCATTATAGTTTTTCAGCTTCTGCTCGTTAAACAGCGAAGCATCCTCTGTAGTATCTACCAGCACATTATGCTCCTCACCCATTTTCTTCAAAGTGGTGATACCGGTTTCGATCGATTCAATATGGCGGAAGCCTTCAGTTTTGCTAAACACCAGTATCCTTAAGGAATTTTCTTTGGTGGAACACGAGGAAGCAAGAGAGATAAGGATAACGAAGCCTACCAATTTTAAATACATAACTTTTCTACGTACAACAAAAGAATTTACAGATTTCATAAAATAAATGTTTTAATGAATTGATTCAAATAATGTAACCTGGAAGAACATAGTGAGAGACAGGATATCAGGCTCTGTTTCCATAAAGCCCAAATTTTTAGAGAGTGTAACATGAGCAAGCTTATTTTATTTAGCTTGGAAGGTATTACTATAAGACTACCATGTTTCTTTTTGCTATTTCTTATTTTATCAACAGCTTACCCAGTGCTTTTTCCAGAAACAACAGGCTTCTTTCCGCCTCGTCTATCTTACCACATTCCACACTTAAAAAGATCTCCCGGTCAACAGGCTCCAATATTTCAAATACCTTATCCCAGTTGACAAGTCCCTCCCCACAAGCACATCCGACAGGAGTTCCTGTTACTTTACCTCGGCTCTCTCCCTGCTTTATACTAATGTCTTTGGCATGAATATGATATACATGATCCTTTACCTGAGACAATCCTTCATAAGGATCTTCCACACCAGCCAAATAGGAGTTGCCAGTATCCCAGTTAACCTTAATCCAGGGAGATTTCACCAGGTTGACAATTTTCATAAGGCCATCTGCTGTTTGGGTATACACCCCATGCGGTTCAATACAAATATACACTTGATGCCGATTAGCTACCATAGCTGCTTTGGTAAGAGTATATTTCATGACCTGATGAGCAAATTCATCATCCATCCATTCAGGTTTTATCATCTCGTCTGTATTGACAAATTTGGCCGCACAAGCATCTGCAAAGATAATAGCTCGGGTTAGGCGAGTCACCGCAGCTTCAGGCTTCATTAAGGGACTGTGTCCACTCAGGCTACTTACTTTAACGCCATAGTGATCACAGATTTCTTTCATAAGCAGTGTATCCTCTTCCATGGAAAATGAGTGAAAATAATGCACTTCACTGAGCAGTTCCCAACCTGTATGTACCATCGGCTCTACATATTTATAACCAAGTTCGGATGCTAATTTTACTCCTGCCTCAAAACTTAAGTCTGCGCTACGGCAGTACTCCATGTTCAAACTAATTCTAAATTTTGCCATTGTATCGTTTTTTAAATTATTTCTTAAAAATGATCTATTATTGTTTTACAAATACTCCTACCTGATTCAGGAATGGCTGGCACCCGCTTTGGGTACTTTATTTTTTCTTCTGGTGAAGTGTAAAAAGCCGAAGGCTATGATTAAAATACCAGGAAGAATGGACACATACCTTAAAGTATTGGCTCCTGCCATAAATTTGGCTTGTGCCCAAATAACTGCTTCGGCTGTACCGGTGGCAGCATTTTTAAGTACTTCTACAGTGAGCCCATCCGGAACAGCTACCAAAAGTTGACTTTCATACATTACTCCTATATAAGGAAGAATTAATGATGTGGAAAGCAATCCAACCCCTCCCATAAGAGATAAGCCTAAAGGGCCTGTTTTTGGCAAATTCTCTGACACAAACCCAATCATGGTGGGCCAGAAAAAACATATACCTACTGCAAAGACGCCTGCAGCAGCGAAGGCCATATACCCATGTGTGTAC
>DATCMY010000354.1:0-1590 GCA_036565505.1 Hanamia sp. | reverse complement strand
AATACGGTTTTATCAGGTAAACATGAAGTAAATATACTGGCAGGATTTCAGTCAGAAGAAACGAAACAAAGTTCCTTTTCTGCTTCCCGGCGAAATTATTCTTTTCCGGGATATAATAATTTAGACAATGGAGACCCAAGTACCGCTAGTAATAGCGGTAGTACACAGGAGTTAGCTATTGCCTCTGTATTCAGCAGAGTAAATTATTCATATTCAGGTAAATATTTACTTGAGCTGGATGGGCGGTGGGACGCATCTTCCCGATTTGCACCCAAAAATCGCTGGGGTTTTTTCCCTTCAGCTTCTGTAGGTTGGAATATATCTGAAGAAAAGTTTATGAGTAGGCTTAAACCCGTTTTATCAAATCTCAAAATCAGATCTTCTTATGGTTTATTAGGTAATCAAAATTTGGGCAGCTACTATCCTTATGTATCTACTATCGATTTGGGTTGGAGTTACTGGTTTGATAAACAATTGAATTCAGGCGGCGCTCAAACCATTCTTGCCAATCCGCAAATCACCTGGGAAAAATCCAGGCAGTTTGATGTGGGTGTAGATGCAGGTTTCTTCAAACATTCTTTAACTCTTACTTTTGATTATTATAGAAGGTATATCTACGATATGTTGCAACAGTTACCAGTACCCTATGTTGTAGGTATGGGGGCGCCCTTTGTAAATGCAGGCTCTATGGAAAACAAGGGATGGGAGTTGGCTTTGGGTTATAATAATAAATTAGGTAATTTAAAATATAGTGTAAATGCTATGCTGTCAGATGTGAAGAATAAAGTATTAGACCTGCATGGAAAGCAATACATTGGTACAACGGTAATTAAGGAAGGCTATGCTATTAATTCTTATTATGGATACTTGTCATCCGGTTATTTTCAAACTCAGGATGACATTAATAACTGGCCTATTCAATTTGGTACCAAACCTGCAGACAGAGCTAATACCAAGCCGGGTTATATCAAATATCTGGATTTAAATAATAGTGGTATTGTAAACGACAGCGATCGTGTAGTATTAGGTAATCCATTTCCCCGATATGAATATAGTGCTGATGTAAAGCTGAACTGGCAGGGATTTGATCTGGATGTATTTCTTCAGGGTGTTGGCAAGCGAAATTATTTTATTTCAGGTTATGGAGCACAGCCTTTTTATGTTGGTGGTACTATTTTTAAAAGTCAGACAGATACCTGGTCTCCTGATAACCCGAATGCAAAATTCCCATTGTTGTTAATTGATGGTTCAGGGATTAACCCTAACTGGAAATTATCTGATAAATGGTTAGCTAATGCAGCTTACCTGCGTTTAAAGCTTGTTACATTAGGTTATACAATGCCTAAGGGAATTAGTGATAAAATAAAAGTTAACAGTATAAGAATTTATTTATCCGCACAAAATCTGTTTACCTTTTCAAACTTCTATCAGGGATATGATGTGGAAGGACAGGTTTCCGGTGGTGAATTTTATCCTATCATGAAAACCACAACATTAGGAGTAAATGTAAATTTTTGAACCAACTAATTACTTGTATAAAAAAATAAATTATGAAAAAAATATTTCTTTTGATTATAGCAATCATAGCAC
>DATCMY010000353.1:0-8114 GCA_036565505.1 Hanamia sp. | reverse complement strand
CCTTTCGGCAGGCAATTTTTTTATTTGGAATTTTTAAATTCTAAAATGATAATAGCTGTTTTAATTTCCAAACATGAAGATTTAAAAGGTATAGTTTAAAGTATTTTTGTGTAATGAAGAATTAGTGCATTTTTGCATTTTTCAAAATTGATCAATAAATGAAATTCTTTTACCCACGTTTCCTCTACTTCATTCTTATTATCACCAGTAATACGATTTATGCACAGAACAAAGCAATAGACGTATTGCATTATCGCTTTGAAATTTCTCTAAATGACAGCAATAACATCATTCATGGAAATGCAGGTATCAGTTTCCTGGTAAAACAACCTGCTACCATGGTTTATTTTGACCTCAGAGATCTTAATAATTCAACAGGTAAAGGAATGAAAGTGTTGCAGGTATCAGAAGGAAATAAGGAATTGAAATTTGCACAGGATAACGATCATGTTAATATTTATTTCGATGAGGCATTGACGTTAAATGAACAAAAAGAAATTCATATCAACTATGCAGGAATGTCTGCTGACGGGCTTATTATTGGTACCAGTAAATTTAAAAGCCGCACTTTCTTTGCCGATAACTGGCCCAATAGGGCACATAACTGGATTCCCTGCAATGATCATCCTTTGGATAAAGCAACGGTCGATTTTATAGTTACCGCTCCTGACCATTACCAGGTAATTGCAAATGGCATTCTTGTGGAAGAAACCAATCTTCCGGATCATTTAAAATTGACGCATTGGAAAGAAGATTTGGTATTGCCAACAAAAGTTATGGTGATAGGTGTTGCCGATTTTGCGGTACAGTTGGTAACGGATATAAATTGTATTCCGGTTACCAGTTGGGTTTTTCCTGAAAACAGGGACAGTGGTTTTACACAATATGCTATCGCGAAAAATATTCTTCCTTTTTATATTAATTATATCGGCCCGTATCCTTTTCATAAATTGGCCAATGTACAATCCAAAACCATGTTTGGCGGAATGGAAAACGCGGGTAATATTTTTTATTATGAGAATTCTGTAATAACAGGGCCAGCAACTCAAAAGGAATCTATTGCAAGGGAAGCATTGTTTGCTCATGAAATAGCCCATCAATGGTTTGGTGATGAAGCTTCCGAAAAGGACTGGCAACACCTATGGTTAAGCGAAGGATTTGCCACTTATATGACGCATTTATATTTGGAATACAGGTATGGAACAGGCAACTTAAAAGCAGGAATGCAACTGGATCGTGATAAAGTGATCGCCTTTTATAAAAAAAGAAAAACACCGGTGGTGGATACTTCCTCTTCCAAAGATTTGATGCAATTATTAAATGCCAATTCTTACCAGAAGGGAAGTTGGGTGCTGCATATACTACGCAGGAAATTGGGTGATCAGGTTTTTCAAAAAGGAATACAAACCTATTATGAAGACTATAAAGGTAAAAATGCATCAACAGATGATTTCAGGCAGGTAATGGAAAAAGTTAGCAATCAAAATCTAAACATATTTTTTAAGCAATGGCTTTATACAGCGGGCCAGCCAGTGTTGCAGGGAAAATGGAAATACAATGCCGGTAAAAAATTACTTACCATAAAGATGGAACAAACGCAGGATTACCTTTTTCAGTTTCCATTGCAAATAGCTATCCACGGCAGCAATCAAACTATTTTAAAAACTGTTGATTTCAAAAATAGAAGTATCAGTATGAATGTACCTCTTAATTTTAAACCCGAATCAATTGTATTGGATCCCTTAGTGAATTTATTATTTGAGGGAAATATAGAGGAGGAGAAATAATTGGTAAAAAACCAGGAAGGTTTGTTTTAAAATTTATTCAGCAAAGGAGACTCCAAAGAATCTTAGTGGTTTGATAGATTTGTTGCCCGCAAGGCAGCTTAATGCATAATAAAAGAAGACTTATTTTGCAAAAGATTTAATAAATTTACTTACAGATTTTATGGAGACATACGGCAAAATATTATTGATTGCTATGCCGGTCTTTCTTTTCCTTGTTTTATTAGAAAAATGGTATGGCATATTTATAGGGAAAGATACTGTCCGTAATATGGACATGATCAGCAGCCTCAGCAGCGGCGTTACCAACGTGGTTAAAGATGTTTTGGGCTTAAGCGTAATCATTATCGGTTATCCCTGGCTGCTCAACAAATTAGCCATCATTCATGTTGAAAATTCCCTGCTTACTTATATCATTGCCTTCCTTTCTCTTGACTTTGCCGGCTATTGGATACATCGCATTCAGCATGAATACAATCTATTCTGGAATAACCATATTATACACCATAGTAGCGAAGAATATAACCTCGCTTGCGCACTTCGGCAAAGCATCTCTGAGATTGTAAAATTATTTGCCGTCTTTTTACTACCCGCTGCTTTGCTGGGCGTTCCCACAATGGTCATTGCCATTGTAGCGCCCTTACAATTATTTGCCCAGTTCTGGTATCACACGCAGCATATTCATAAAATGGGCTTTTTAGAAAAGATTATTGTTACTCCTTCACATCACAGGGTGCATCATGCCATTAATCCTGAATACCTCGATAAGAATTATTCTCAAATATTTATTATCTGGGATAAATTATTTGGCACTTTCCAGGCTGAACTTCCTGAGATAAGACCGGTTTATGGAATTACACGGCCCGTGCAAACATGGAATCCCATTAAAATTAATTTCTTACACATATGGCTGCTTTGCAAAGATGCGTGGCGCACCAAAAGTTGGAAAGATAAGTTGCGTATATGGCTGATGCCTACAGGTTGGCGACCTGCAGATGTGGTGGAAAAATACCCGGTACATAAAATAAATGATGTGTTCCATTTTGAGAAATACAATCCTAAATCTTCACGGTCACTTGAGGTATGGAGTTACCTGCAACTATTGATATTGCTGTTTTTTATCAGCTATTTATTTGCCAATATTTCCTTAATCAATAATTTAAACAGCACTTATATTTATGGGTATGGCGCTTTTATTTTTTTAATGGTGTATTCTAATACTGATTTAATGGACCGCAACCGCTCTGCTATTATCAGCGAAATAATGAAAAACGGTTTGGGCTTATATTTTCTTTATTCACAAAACGATTGGTTTGGCGCTTCACAATATTTTGCCGGTATAAAAATAATAGTCGCTATCTATTTTATACTCTCCACAATAGTATCCGCATGGTTTGTATTGAAGCATGCGCAGGAAGACAAACCTATTTCTCAAAATAATGAAACTGTTTTTAATTTTTCATCCTGATTAAAATAAAACCTGTCGGTTTGCCATATATATCTTTTATCATGATTGCTGCAAAAGGGCTGTTACGCATTTTTATATTGTTGTCCATTGTGTATTTATCAGGAATCATTTTTAATTTAGCCGACATTATGTTTTATCTAAAGCCGGCCATGCTGCTGCCTTTAATCATCGCCGCATTTACTTCTACTGCTTTTAAAAATAAATTGATACTGGGTTTTGCATTGATCTTTTCATGGACAGGCGATACCCTTCTGTTGTTTGTATTTAAAGATGCCATTTATTTTATACTGGGCCTCGTGGCATTTTTAATAGCACACATTTGTTACATTGTATTATTTAAAAAAGAATTAAAAAAAGAGGGAGGGAAAATAACATTTAAAAACCCCGTATTGCTTATCATCTTCATTTATTTGGCAGTTTTGTTAACCTTGTTAATTCCGCGCTTAGGTGGCTTAACGGTTCCTGTAATTATTTATGCCATCGTAATCAGCACTATGCTTTACATGGCTTACCTGTTAAGTTTGCATTGGCCAAAACCCGATTCCATCTTCCTTTTTACAGGAGCCATCTCATTTATTCTTTCCGATAGTATTTTGGCAATTAATAAATTTTATCAACCATTACCTATGGCAGGCTTTTTAATAATGGCCACATATTTATATGCACAATGGTCATTGGTCAAAAGTTGTTTAAAGAAGCAATAAAATCCTGGTTGGCATCAGCGCCAACTGCTAATAATTATTTTGAAATATAATAGAACAAACGTATTTTAAATTTAATACCATCTTGATTTAATATTTAGTCCAAAGGACTACGTTGAAATCTTAGATGGTATTATGCCGATAGAAAAAAGCATTGGACTATTTGCGTGTATAATCGGTATAAATTCAATTGTTGGCAATAATTTTTTAATTCTACAATTTCTCAAAATGAACAGAAACAAATTTCTCTACCTTATTGGATTGTCATTCATGGGTGCCGCTTTCTTTTCTGCCAGAAGAAGACAAGAGCAAATTGAACAGACCGCATGCAACGACCCTATAACGCCTCCGGTACCTGAAGGCCCTTATTATAAAGATGAAAACCTCAATAGAATTGATATTACTGAAAGTAAAAAAGGAGTTCCCGTTGATTATATTTTTAAAGTGGAGGACAAAAACTGTAACCCGATAAGAGATGCTATTGTAGATATCTGGCAATGTGATGCCGATGGACATTATTCTGACTTTAAAGTGGAAAATACCATTAACGAAACCTGGTTAAGAGGTTATCAAAAAACAGATGACAAAGGTGAATGTAGTTTTAAATCCATTTTCCCAGGTTGGTATGATAATAGAATAACCCATTTGCATGTAAAGGTACATGTTGACAATGCAACCGCCTTGACAACTAATTGCTTTTTCCCTAAAGAAATAGAAAATGAAGTTTATAAAAATCCATTATATCCAAAAGGGCCTAACCCATTACCTGTTTTGGAGGATTATGAACTAAGAGTTGACAAAGACACAAAGCGCCATGATACTTTATTAATGAATATTGTAAAAAATGGAAAAGGAAATTTAGTTGCAAAATATACTCTTGCTGTGGTGTAAAAAAAGCAGGCAACTTATATATCTCGCACCCCTGATCATTTATTATTTGAACTTGAATTATATTTAGAACTATAAAAAATATTTCTCCATGAATAAAATAATCTCTTTATCCAAAAATGCTTTTTTTCTTTTAATAGTATTTCCCTTTTTACTTCATGCACAGGTAATACAAACCAGTGGAACTAATTCATCTGTCAATTATAAAAGGATTGCCCGTATTGACAGCCTGGTAAATAGCTATATTAATAAGAAATGGATCACCGGTGCTGTTACCATTATCATTAAAGATAACCAGTTGATACAAAATAAGGGATATGGCTTTGCAGATGTTTCTTCAAAAAAGCCAATGGATAAAGATGAACTGTTCAGGATTGCCTCTCAAACAAAAGCCGTTACCTGCGTGGGTATCATGAAATTGTATGAGCAGGGAAAATTGTTGCTCGATGAGCCCGTTAGCGATTTTATTCCTGAGTTTAAAAACATGACAGTATTGGATAAATTTAAAGCATCTGATACAACTTATACTACTATTCCGGCTCATAGAGCCATTACCATCCGTGACCTTCTTACACATACTTCGGGGCTGGATTACCCGGGAATAGGCAGCGATGATATGAAAGCAATTTATGCAAAAGCAGGAATTCCTGCCGGCTTCAACCTTGCAAAAAAAGACCAGACATTGCTTTCAACTATGAAGGCCCTCGCCAAATTGCCATTGGTACATCAGCCTGGTGAAAAATGGACCTATGGCTTGAATTATGACTTGCTGGGTTGTATTATAGAGGTAATAAGCCATACCACCCTCGAAAACTTTTTCAAGGAAAATATATTTGAACCTGTAGGTATGAAGGATACTTATTTTAATGTCCCTTCTAATAAAGCAAGCCGCCTTGCAACTGTCTATACAGAAGATTCCCTGCATCATGTTATCAGGTGGAAAAAGAAAGATTTAGGTGTTGATCCAGATTATCCGCTGCTTAAAAAACAATATTTTTCCGGTGGCGCCGATCTTACTTCTACCGCTTTTGATTATGCAGCTTTTTTACAAATGCTACTCAATGGTGGTACTTATAACGGGCATGAAATTTTGTCGCCAGGAACTGTTGCAATGATGACCAGTAACCAACTTGATTTTAAATTTAATGGCACTAATGATTTTGGGCTGGGCTTCGAAATAGTTTCAGATAAAGGCGCAAACCTTGGCCCCAGAAACAAGGGAACATTTGCCTGGGGCGGCTTTTTCGGGTCTACTTATTGGGCAGATCCTAAGGAACATCTTGTATGCCTGATACTAACCCAGCAAGCGCCAGACAGTCACGGGGATGTTATGACCAGGTTTCAGGATATGGTATATGCTGCGCTGAAAAATTAAAGAATTGCTTTTCAATTTCTCGCTTTTGAGAAACAGGTTGAGGTACCTTTTTTTGCATTAAATCCTACATTGTATTATACCTTTATGAAGGTAATTATCCTCTTAACATTTACCTGATGAAAGGCCTTAATTATTTTTTATGCCTTCTGCTTCTACTGACAAGCTATACCAGCTTTGCACAGGAAATTTGTGATAATGGCAAAGATGATGATGGTGATGGTTTGGTTGATTTGCAGGACCCGGATTGCCAATGCCATTTCAATGTACCGGGTAACCTTTTGCAGAATGCTTCTTTTGAATCTTATAATAGTTGCCCTACTAATTATTCTTATGATAATGATTACAAGATTGCTAATTTCTGGCAATATGGTACTTATACAAGCGGCAACGTAGCTGATTATTATCATAATTTTAATTGTTCGTACGACTCTTCCAAGGTTATGCTTTATATGCCTCCTTCTCTTCCTTTGCCGGATGGCGAAGCCTTTATGTCAATCAGCCAATATATGTATCGAAAACCTTTCATACAGGAAAAGGATATAGCCAAAGCTTATATAAGCCAATGTTTACAAAATCCACTAATACCGGGTGAACAATATACCCTTAGCTTTTTTGCAGGGAGATTTAAATCTAATGATGACCATGACTTTAAATTTAAATCAGAACCATTTACGGTTGCAGTATTTGGCAACTCCGATTGTAATGCGGTTCCTTTTGGCCCTCCACATGCTATCAGTAATGGTTGCCCTGCTAATTACCAGGGTTGGGTATTGCTGGGTAAAACAACTTTATCAAGTAAAGGTAAATGGGTACAAAACAAAATCAATTTTACGGTTCCATCCAATATCAATGTTATTGAAATAGGGCCTGATTGTTCTATTTTAAACTCCAACATTGACCTTACTGATAGTACCACTTTTTTAGATTATTATGTTTATTACCTGGACGACTTACATTTATTACCTACCAAAGATTTTCACTTTGCCTATATCCAAAATCTAAATGGAAATCCATGCGTTGTAGATTCTGTGCTTAAAGCTCCTGACATTACTAATGCCGTATACCAATGGTATAAAGACAGCATTGCAATTATAGGTGCTATAGAAAATAGTTATCATCTACCCAAAAACAATTCATTTGGAAATTATAATGTTCGCATAACAACCGGTGACTCATGCTTTATTTCGGAACCTTTTTCTGTAGGGCTAAGTGAACTCTACCAACTGAATCTTTCGGCAGATACTTCATTCTGCGAAAGGGATACCTTACTGTTAGCGACATCCCTGAGTGGCGTTACTTATACATGGAATGGCAATAGTGGTTCTATGGTTAAAGTTTTTCAAGAAGGTACTTACGAAATAATGGCATCTGATGCCAATGGCTGCGCCAAAAAATTCACTGTGAATGTTCGTGTACAAAATTGTAAAATATATATACCCAACGCTTTTACTCCTAATGGCGATGGAATTAATGATGTATTCCGCATACCACAAGGGATGCCAATACAATTAAAGGAATTTTCAATTTTTGACCGCTGGGGTAATAGCGTTTTTAGTACAAATGACAGAAGCATAGGTTGGGATGGCAGTTATAAAGGTGTATTCAGTTCCCCCGGAACTTATATGTATATTATTAAGGGCATTGCTAATAATAAAAAGATACAATTAAAAGGAATGGTAACCTTGATTCGATAAGGAATAAGTGGGAATGTATTAGATGCCGTTAGCCGGATGTGTGTAAAGCTTTTCAACCTTTTCTAAGTATTCAGACAATAGAATGATTCTTATTTGCCGCTTGTAACGGAAACGCGCTTGCTTAAAATTTAATTCAATTTTGTTCCATCTATTAATTTATATTTGAAATACTTAAACTGCCTTAACCCTTATATAATGCAACGG
>DATCMY010000352.1:0-10039 GCA_036565505.1 Hanamia sp. | reverse complement strand
ATTGTAGGGTTTATTGATGATAAAATATCTATTTGTTTTTATGGTTTCCGGTGTATTCATTTGGCCGATAAAATTACTATCAAAAGCAATGATTTATTTATGCGATTTAATTAAGATAAAATTTCAATCAATTACCTGATTACATATTCTCATTTTTTATTAGTGGCAAAGCTGTTTTTTTTAAATAACATTATCTTTGGAAACCTAAAATATATTCATGAAAAAACCAATATTATTTCTCATAGCTATTTTTATTTTTAGCTATTATTCAAGAGCACAGGATTCTTCATTTGTTATTCATGGGAAATTAGAAAAAATAAAAAGTGGCACCATCTTCTTAAATATTTATGAGGGAGGAAAAACTTTAATGGATTCGGCTTTAATTAATAAAGGCCATTTTACGTTTACAGGGTTTGTTAATTCTCCTTATTTTGCTACGCTCACCATGCCGTCTAAGCCCAATGATTATTATACTTTTTATATAGAACCCACAAAAATGTTCATCACAGGCCGTGCAGATTCTTTAAAATTATTAGGCATAAAAGGTTCACCCGTAAACGAGGATGATCAATTGCTGAAACAGAGGATGAGAACTATTTCATTATGGGAAACCGCCAACGGTAAGCTTTATGAGAAAGCTTTTAAAGAAAAAAATAAACAGGTAATGGACAGCCTTGATGAAGTGGATTTTGATATTCTGGCCGAAAAAAGAAAAGTGGTTTCAGCTTTTGTAAAAGAATATCCAAAATCAATGCGCGGCGCCATGGCAATCACAGAAAATTATGCATATTATGCGGAGGCCAGCGAGGTAGAACCCCTATATAATTTATTAGATAAAAAGATTAAAAATTCTCCCAAGGGAAAAGAAATTAAAAAAATGGTAGAGGTCTATGCTACTGTTGCTATAGGCAAAACTGCGCCTGAAATAATTCAGTTTACACCGGATAGCAGCCGGCTTAGTTTATCTTCTTTAAAAGGTAAATATGTTCTGGTAGATTTTTGGGCAAGCTGGTGCGGCCCATGTCGTCGTGAAAATCCAAATATCGTAGTTGCTTACAATCAGTTTAAAGATAAAGGATTTACTGTTTTTGGTGTTTCTTACGACACTAAAAAAGATAATTGGAAAAAAGCTATTGCTAATGATCATCTTGACTGGTACCAGGTTTCAGATTTGCAGGGTTGGAAAAATGCTACTTCGGACCAATATGGCATCAAAGCAATTCCTTCCAATTTATTATTGGATAGAAATGGGGTTATTATTGCAAAAAATATTTTTGGGAAAAAATTGACCGATAAACTTGCAGAACTTTTGAAATAATTTCATCCCCCAAATTGATCTTTTAAGATTTTTTCATTTTTGATTATCACTAAAATCTACTACAATAGTTCTAAAACCAATTACCCGCAGGGTAGAAATAAGAGTTTTGCTTATTTGCCCCGTAACCGATAATTTTGCGTAACATTTTTGAAAATATATCCTTCTGGGAATAATTTCCAAAGCATTTAAAACTTAAAATTACTGATGAAAGAAATTGCATTCAGAGAAGCATTGCGCGAAGCAATGCAGGAAGAAATGAGACGTGATGAAAACGTTTTCCTGATGGGAGAAGAAGTTGCTGAATATAACGGGGCTTATAAAGTAAGCCAGGGGATGTTAGCAGAATTCGGAGAAAAAAGAGTGATTGACACTCCTATTTCAGAGCTTGGTTTTACTGCAATTGCGGTAGGAGCAGCACAAAACGGACTTCGTCCTATAGTTGAATATATGACCTGGAATTTTGCCAACCTTGCACTTGACCAGATATTAAATACTGCTTCAAAAATGTTGGCTATGAGTGGCGGACAAGTTGGTTGCCCCATCGTTTTTCGCGGTCCCAATGGAAGTGCCGGACAATTAGGTGCTCAACATTCCACTGCTTATGAAGCTATGTATGCCAACATTCCAGGTTTGAAAGTGATTTCAGTAAGTAATCCTTATGATGCCAAAGGCTTATTAAAAAGTGCCATCCGTGATAATGATCCTATTATATTTATGGAAAGTGAGGTAATGTATGGAGAAAAAGGCATGATTCCTGAAGGAGAATATCTTATTCCAATTGGAAAAGCAAAAGTAGTGCAGGAGGGAAAAGATGTAACGATAGTTTCATTTAATAAAATGATGAAAGTGGCGCTGGGCGCAGCCGAAGAGTTGGCAAAAGAAAATATTAGTGCAGAAGTAATTGATTTAAGAACCATAAGGCCTTTGGATTGGCACACAATTCTCGAATCAGTAAAGAAAACAAACAGGCTTGTAATTGTGGAAGAACAATGGCCGTTTGCGTCGGTTTCTTCTGAAATTGCTTATCGCATTCAAAAAGAAGCATTTGATTATTTAGATGCTCCTGTTCGCCGTATTACTTCCTTAGATGCGCCAATGCATTATGCGCCTAATTTAGTTGCTGCCTACTTACCAGATGTACCCAGAACAGTAAAATTGGTAAAAGAGGTGATGTATCTGAAAAAATAAAATAGGCTATCCAATTTTTCGGGATCGTATTTTTATTTATAACTATCACAACCACTTTTGTGTGATAAAAATGATTAATTATGAATATCGGAAATTTTTATTATCCATTGCCCCATAATGAGCCTGTGCTTAATTATGCTCCCGGAAGCCAGGAACGTGAACTTTTAAAACAAAAACTCCAGGAATTAAAAAGTAAAAAAGCAGATGTGCCCATGTACATCGGTAATGAGGAAGTGCGCACGGACAAAAAAGTTGAAATTCATCCCCCGCATGAAAGGAATCATGTATTAGGTTCATTTCATCAAGGCGATGCATCGCATGTAAAAAAGGCCATAAACGCTGCGCTAAAAGCTAAAGACAAATGGGCAAATATGAGTTGGGAAAACCGGGCTAATATTTTTCTAAAAGCAGCAGATCTTCTGGCTACCAAATATCGTCCTGAAATTTGTGCAGCTACCATGCTTGGACAAAGCAAAAATGCTTACCAGGCAGAAATTGATGCTGCATGCGAACTCATAGATTTTTTAAGATTTAATGTTCATTTTCTTAGTGAAATATACAGCCAGCAACCGGTAAGTAGTCCCGGAATTCATAACAGGATGGAGTATCGGCCACTTGAAGGTTTTGTGCTGGCAATTACTCCATTTAATTTTACAGCTATTGGGGGCAACTTACCTACATCTGCTGCGATGTGTGGCAATGTGGTAATCTGGAAATGCGCCAATATGCAGGTTTATAGCGCTCAAATGTTTATGCGTATTTTAAAAGAAGCAGGTTTGCCGGATGGGGTTATTAATTTGGTTTTTGTAGATGGCCCTACTTTGGGCGATGTTTGTTTTAATCATCCGGATTTTGCAGGTATCCATTTTACCGGGAGTACAGGAGTTTTCAACAGTATGTGGAAACATATCGGAGAAAATACAAAAATTTATAAATCATATCCAAGAATAGTTGGCGAAACAGGAGGAAAAGATTTTGTATTGGCACATAAGAGTGCAAATGTAGATGTTTTGGTAACCGCGCTTTGCCGGGGTGCATTTGAATACCAGGGTCAAAAATGCTCAGCTGCTTCACGTGCCTATATTCCTTCCAACATTGCACCGCAAGTGAAAAAGAAATTGATATCAGAGATCAAAAGTATGAAGATGGGATCAGCGGAAGATTTCACTTGTTTTATAAATGCGGTAATTGATGAAAAAAGTTTTGATAAACTGGAAGGATATATCAAACAAGTAAAAAAAGCTAAAGACGCAAAAATATTAGTGGGTGGTAAGTGCGATAAGACCAATGGATTTTTTATCGAACCTACAGTTATAGAAGTAAGTGATCCACGGTATGTAACTATGTGCGAAGAATTATTTGGCCCCATCCTTACTATTTATATTTATGATGAAAATAAATTTGAAGATGTGCTAAAATTAGTGGACAGTACCTCTCCTTATGCCCTTACTGGCTCAGTGATTGCGCAGGACAGGCATGCAGTTGAATTAGCTACAAAAAAATTAGCCAACAGTGCTGGAAACTTTTATATCAACGATAAACCAACCGGCGCAGTAGTAGGCCAGCAACCTTTCGGTGGAGCCAGGGGAAGTGGCACTAATGATAAAGCTGGTAGTATTTTAAATTTATACCGGTGGTTAAGTGCCAGAACTATAAAAGAAACTTTTGTTCCGGCTACAGATTATCGTTATCCTTTTTTAAAAGAAGAGTGAAAGAATTAGAAATTAGAAATAAGAACGCAAAGAATATGCAAATCTCCGGCTGAATTCAAGAACATGAATACAATCCTCAATAAATATCAACTTCAAATTACTATTGAGCGTCTGGCGTGCCAGATAATTGAGAATTATGTTGATCTCTCATCAGTGGTTCTTATTGGTTTGCAACCGCGTGGAATTTTTCTGGCAGATAGAATTTTTGAACAATTAAAAAAGATCAAACCAGGTCAAAGTTTTGATTATGGTAAATTAGATATTACTTTTTACAGGGATGATATTCGCAAAGAATTGCACGAACCAAACCAGACGGATATTTCTTTTTCATTAGAAGATAAAAATGTAATACTTATTGATGATGTACTTTTTACAGGTAGAACAATAAGGGCCGCCTTGGATGCCTTGCTATCTTTTGGCCGTCCAAAAAAAGTTGAATTATGTGTACTTATCAATCGCCGGTATAGCCGCCAGCTTCCTATTCAGCCTGATTATTGTGGAAAATCGATTGATTCCATCATTTCCCAAAAAGTAAAAGTAGAGTGGGATAAGGATGAGGTAAATTTGTACTGATAAATTATTGTTTTTAAAGTCTCATCATATTTTTTTTAATAATCTGCATCTCAATTAATTTTTTTCTATTAGCTTTGACCTTTAATGCAACTATCCACCAAACATCTTTTAGGCATTAAAGATTTACAACTCCGCGACATTGAACTTATTCTTTCAACTGCAACGCAATTCAAAGAAGTTTTACAACGGCCTATAAAAAAAGTTCCTTCCTTACGCGATACAACCATTGTCAATTTATTTTATGAAAATTCTACCCGCACAAGAATTTCTTTTGAGCTGGCTGAAAAAAGATTAAGTGCCGATACACTTAATTTTACCGCCTCCGGCTCTTCGGTTTCTAAAGGAGAAACATTGCTGGATACCATAAATAATATTCTTTCTATGAAAGTGGATATGGTAGTAATGAGGCATAGCGCGAGTGGCGCTCCACATTTTTTGGCTAAGCATATTCCTGTTGCAATTATCAATGCCGGCGATGGAATCAACGAACATCCCACGCAGGCATTGTTAGACGCCTTTTCCATTAAAGAAAAATGTGGAAAACTGGAAGGGAAAAAAATAGTTTTGATAGGTGATATCATGCATTCAAGAGTGGCACTCAGTAATATTTATTTATTAAAAAAAGCCGGGGCCGAAGTGATGGTTGCAGGGCCACCTACCTTAATTCCAAAATACATAAAGGAAGCTTTTGATATTCGGGTAGAATACAATCTTAAAAAAGCATTGCAATGGTGCGATGTGGCTAACGTACTTCGCATACAATTAGAAAGACAAAACCAGGTTTTATTTTCTTCTTTACGTGAATATAACCTGGCATATGGACTCAATAAAAAATTATTGGATAGCCTGGAAAAGGAAATTGTAATTCTGCATCCTGGCCCTGTAAATAGGGGGGTGGAAATAGACAGCGATGTAGCCGATTCCAAACAATCCATTATTTTGCAGCAGGTAGAAAATGGTGTTGCAGTTAGAATGGCTGTACTATATTTACTCAGTAATAAACAAAATTTTAGTTAGGTAAATCCTGTAATTAAAATCAAAACTAATCATGGAAAGAATAGGCTTGTTTCCCGGAACATTTGATCCTGTAACCCTGGGTCATACTGATATAATTGACAGGGCGCTTCCGTTATTCGATAAATTATACATCGGTTTAGGTAGAAACAGTAATAAAATTCCCATGTTTTCTGAAGAGCAAAGGATAGAATGGATACAATTAATTTATAAGAATAATCCAAAAATAGAAGTGCTTGCATACGATGGTTTAACAGTAGATTGTTGCAAAACAGTGGGGGCGCATTTTGTTTTAAGAGGAATACGTTATGTAAATGATTTTGAGTATGAAAAAGCCATTGCTGATATGAACCGCAGCCTTGAGGATAGTGTAGAAACAATTTTTTTAACTTGCCTTCCTAAGTTTACCTTTATTGCCAGCACGTTAATAAGAGATGTATTACGTAATGGTGGGAACGTTTCCCAATTTCTTCCTGAAGTGGTAAAAAATTCAATCAAGTGATTACAGGTATTGGTGCCTGGATATTTTATACTTGACATGATAGTGGTATTTTTTTTGATTTGTGATAGTTAATTCATCATTTAAATTTTACAGTTTCCTTTATGCCAATTTGGTTTCATAAAAGAGTTACAAAGGAGCAGATAAAAGAACTGTCCAAAAATACCATGCCCGAATTTCTTGGAATAGAATGGACTGAGATAGGGGACGATTATTTAAAAGTTACTATGCCTGTAAATGAGCACACACGCCAGCCTTATGGAATGTTGCATGGAGGCGCTTCCTGTGTGCTTGCAGAAACTGTAGGTGGGTTTGCTTCAGCATTAGTAATTGATATGGAAAAATTTTATTGTGTAGGAATTGAAATAAATGCCAATCATCTTAGAAGTGTTAGGGAAGGATTGATAACCGGAGTTTGCACACCCCTTCATTTAGGAAAAAATACTCATGTTTGGGACATTAAAATTTACGACCGTCATGAAAAATTATTTTGCGTGAGCAGGTTAACGATGGCAATTATCCCGATAAAAAAGCAAAAGCTTCTTTGACAACTGAAACATCCAATTCAAAAAAATTAATATTGATTAATGAATTTTATGAACTTCAGGATTTATGCTTTCTTCAATATTTCAATAATTGCCGGAAATGTATTGGAAAAATAATTTTTTAAATCCTCTTTTTTAACCCAAATAATTTCAGTTATATCCTCTTCAGTTTGTGGAATTAATTTTTCATTACCTGTAGCTTTTATGGCATACCAATGCGATTCCTTTAAAATATGCTTACCGAATGCTACATAAGTATGGTAGGTGATTTCAATTAATTTGCCTGTCTCCAATTGGTGTAAACCAGTTTCTTCCTGTACTTCTCTTTTTGCGCATTGTTCAATGGTTTCATGGTCATCTAATTTTCCTTTTGGCAAATCCCATATTCCCCTGCGGAAAATCAATAATATTTCTCCTTTTTTATTCTTGATGAGTCCACCGGCCGCTTTTATTAAGGTGAAATGTTTGAAAAAAGCAGATTTCAATTTCTTGAAATCTTTATCAAATATAATTCCGGCATGAAATTGTTCTTTATCAATTTCATGCAACAATGAATTGATGGCTGCAGTAGATAGCTCGTCAATATAAACCGCATCCGGATGGTGTTTGTATTCATTTATTTCTTCTGTGATTTTATCACATAAAAAAACAGGTTTATTACCAAAGTAAATTTTAATGTAGCTCATACGTGTTTATTATCTTCGCAGCATGACCGATAAAAAAGCGATAGCTGAAAAGCTTCTACAAATTAAGGCAATAAAATTAAGTATTCATAGTCCCTTCACCTGGGCCAGTGGTTGGAAAAGTCCCATTTATTGCGATAATAGAAAAATTCTTTCCTTTCCATTCGTCAGGGATTTTATAAAATCGGAGATGTGTAATGTAATTTTTCAATCTTTTGAAAAGGCGGATATTATAGCCGGAGTAGCCACTGCAGGGATTCCCTGGGGCGCTATGGCTGCTGATCAGTTGAAACTTCCCTACATTTATGTAAGGCCAAAACCAAAAGAGCACGGCCTTGGCAACCAGATAGAAGGTTTTTATGAACCCGGAAAAAGGGTAGTTGTTATTGAAGATTTGATCTCCACCGGTAAGAGTAGCCTGCAGGTGGTTGATGTTTTAAAAAATGCGGGATTGGAAGTTGAAGGGATGGTTTCTATATTCAATTATGGTTTTGAAGAAGCAAAAAATGCATTTAAAAAATACAATCTCAGTTTAAAATCATTAACTGATTATGATGCATTAATTGCCTTAGCAATTGAACAGCATCTAGTTTCAGAAACTGATCAAAAGGCGTTGTTAAACTGGAGGCAGGATCCTGCCAATTGGAACGTAAATTCCTAAATTCGTATAAAATATTTAATCTATGAAATCATTTATTCTTGGAATAATAGCTTTGATCGCATTATCTACGGCTTCTGTGGCACAAAATAGTGCGATTCAGCAAGCTGTAATTCAAACTCCAGGTGTTCAGGTTGAAGCCTGCAAAACACGTATTGAAAATTTTTTACCACACGAATATGGTGTAGCTTATGTAAAAGCCGATTTTAGAAGACATACGGTTACTGTCAAATGGTTTAAGGACAGGACCAATATTGAGAATATTAAAACGGCATTGGCTAATATGGGTTATGATGCAGACGATGTAACTGCTGATCCTGATGCTTATAAAAGGCTACCTGCTGCTTGTAAACCTACTGTTGTAAAGAAAGATATTCCAAAGCCAAAGGAATAGCATTAAAATTTATAAAAGGATTTAATCATAAAAAATGCCCTGTTTTTGAAGCAGGGCATTTTTTATGGGATGAACCCAGGTATGTAAAAACATAATTTAAACTAATAAAACAACGAATTAGAACAAAGAAAAGGTTTCTTTTGATTCGTAATCAACTGGTAAACTCATAAACACATTCGCCTTTCCAACCCGCACTTTTCCGGCTAACCGGACCAATACTTCTTTACCCATTAATGTATATAAAGCATTTTTAAATGCATTCTGCATATTGACATCAAATTTTACGGGAATACTAAAAGTATCTCTCCTGGGAATGCGAATAAGCGTATCCAACGAACTATGGCCCAGCAAATTCCCATTTATAAAAATATCCAGATCGGTGTTCTTTAATTGCATTCCAAAATTATTGGGGTTGTAATATTCTAAATCCAGGCGTATGGTAGAATTATTAAATCCCAACTTTTCTATTTCGAAGTTATGATAGGTTTTATATTCTAAAGCCTTAGGAGAGGAGCATGACAAAAATACCGTTATTATAAAAACATAGATCAGGAAATTATTTTTCATTTTTTTATAAATTTTGAAAAAGGGGACACCAAAGAGGCGACTATATACTTCTTACCACAAGGTAATACAGCCTATTGATTTTTAGTTTCTTGTAATCTTACATTTTAGAAAATATTGTGATTTTTAAAATAGTTAGATTGGCAGTACCAAATGATCTACAAAAATTAAAACAATAAAATTCAATTTGAAATTTTATTTCAATTAAAGAGGGTATCTTTTTTATTATTTTGAATAAATACAACTTTTCTATACTTTTATCATTCAACTATGAGACTAATATTATATCAGACTTTAGAAGATAGGGGCAACCCAGAAGAAATTGAAGATTATGGGCCGTTTATTTGTAGAAATAAATACGCATGGCTTGGATTAGGATATTATTTTTGGGATAGTCATATAGAACTTGGGCATTGGTGGGGTAGGACTACTTATAGAGAATATATAATTTGTAAAGCAAAGGGATTTTATGATGAATATTGTTGGGATTTGCACGGGAATGGGTTGCATAGAATTGAATTTGAAAATATTTGTAAAACAATAATTGATGCTGGGATTTCCACGGAAGAAGATTTATTAGTCCCTGAAGTAATTGAATTTTTAAAAAAAAATAAGCAATTTAGTTATAAGTCTATTCGTGCTCTAGGGATAAATAGTATTTCATCAAAAATTAATGATACACAATTAATAATTAGAATGCAGTTTAAAAAGACTCATTTCGCTACATTAGACTTAAGACCACCTATACAGATTTGGGCTAATTAATATTTTGATGTGCTGGAATACCTTCGGTTGAGTTTTGTGAGGCATTATAACAAGAATAGTATAATAAAGAAGGGGCAAATAAATGCCCCAATACTATTCCAGTCAGTCATGTTATCCCTATTAGGT
>DATCMY010000351.1:0-7197 GCA_036565505.1 Hanamia sp. | reverse complement strand
GTCGGTCGGAAACTTTCTGATGAACACCATGGGTGCGCTTTGCGCTTATCACTTCTTCCCTAAAAAACCTTCCTTAAATATCGTTTTTGAAACTAACGACAATCAATTACTTTTAGCCGCTTAACCCGAACTCACGTTAATTTATCATTATTTTTTTTCCACCCTGCTTTAAACTTTCCTCACCGGCAATAAGTGTTTTAATAATCTGTTCTGTTTTATAAAAATCGAGTCGTGGTTTACCTTCGTTTACTGATCTGATAAACTCTATAATATTATCGCGGAACATAGCGTATGAATTTTCAATCTCAACCAGTTTCCAATTTTGCTGCCCAAATAGGGATAGCTGAAATGTACCCGATATTTCCATAAACAAGTGTATGCTTACCTGTAGCCCCCCTTCAAAATCTATTTTAACTATAGCACCATCTTGTTTGCCCACGTTTATTACACTTAACGGTTTAGGGTCGTTCATAATTGAAAAAATGGCCTCCAGCATGTGAACGCCATATTTAATCCAATCCTTTTTTCCTACTGCTGTTATCAGTTCAATTTTGCCGAGAGAGGCTAAATCTGTTTTTGCCGCCATGCATTCACTGGCATAACGCATAGATGAGCATGACATGATAAACTTACCTTTTGCTATCTCTTCGGTAAAATAATCCAAATCTTCTTTGCTATCACATAAGGGCTTATCAATAAACAAAGGAATGCCTGCATCAATAAATGGTTTTGCCATTTCCCGGTGGTTTTCAGGGTCATCCCTTGATAGTATCACGGCATCCACAGCCCCTATCATTTCTTCCGCGGTTTCTGCGATATTTTCAATCCCTGCTGTTAAGGCAATTTGTACCGAAAGTTCCTTGCTTTGCGACAAAATGTGTGTAACCCTTGCTGCCGGTAAACCCAGGGTGGCTTTGTTTGCCTGTAAATAGTTGGTTACCCCCAGGTAGCCGAGAGCGGTTATTTCATCTCCATTAAATGAGCCGTTTATAATTGCCGACCATGAAGACGGATGAGCGTTGCCAGGGCTCATGCCTATTATACCTATTTTTATCATTTTAATTATATTTAAGCAAGTTTAAAGGAGTATTGGCAAGTCACATTGCGTTTCTTTCCCCTTATAAAATTTATATTGGCGTTTTGGCTGCATAATTATTACCGAACTATTGTGCTATTAAAATAGCAAAAATCTTGCAAAAAAACAAACTATATTTTATATAAATACTTCATATTCAATACATTATATACTTTTAAAGGCCTGACTGAATAGATTTATATCCCGACAAGAGCTAAGTATTAACACTATTTTTGGTGAAAGCCGGTTATTATTTCAATAAACAATATCCGATGAAACATTATAAACTATTATTTTAACCAGCCCATCCTGTCCCATTTAGGAAGGTCAAGAAATTCTGGGTTAGCATATGCAAGGTTCTTTGCTTTTGAAAGAGTATGTTGATCCAATGATCTTCCGGAAACAGAATCAATGGCTTTATCCAAATATATTGAACGATCTATACCAACCAACACGGATGAAACCTCGCTAAAACACAAAGCAAATTTTGTAGCCAGGGTTGAAACTTCTATAATCTCATCCGTTAACAATTCCCTGAATTTTTTTATATGTTCTTCAACCTCATGCAAAGCTGGATGTAAATTCCTGCCCTTATCACTCAGCAGCCCTTTCATCAATACAGAACGGATAACGATTCCTGTACCCATTTCTTCTGCATATTGAAAGTTTTGACCCTGCCGTTGATCCATTAAATTGAAAGGGAATTGTACAACGTCCCAGCTTTTTTCAATGGATTTCCGAGTTTCTTCTGCATTGTAAGTAGATGCTCCTATAGCCCGCACTTTTCCGGAGGCCTTTAACTTTGTAAAAATTTCTTTCACATCGCTATTATCTAAAATCGTCTCATCAGCCTGGTGCAACATAAAAATATCAACATAATCTGTTTTCAAATGCTGAAGGCTTTCTTCAAGTGATGTTTCAATAATATTTTTAAGTGGGTTATAGGAAGGGATGTTTCCGTCATTATCCTTAAAATGTTTACATTTTGTCGACAGGATCACTTTGTCTCTTCTATCATAAAAAGCCTGCCCCATTATTGATTCGCTTTCGCCATACAGCCGTGCTGTATCAAAAAAATTAATCCCTTTGTCTAAAGCTTCATGAAGCAATTCAACCGCCTCATTTCTTGAAAGCATATCAGCCTCGCTGTTTACTCCTATTCCATACGGTATGCCAATTTCAACTCCTCCAAATGCTATTTCAGAAACTTCTATGCCGGTTCTGCCTAATTTTCTTTTTTTCATTTCGAACTACTAATATGGCTTTCCGGGTTTTACAGATGAGGTTGATCCCTTTTTTTCTGAAACAGATTTATCAAACCGTTCAACCAGGCCTTTACAATACCCGCTTAAACCAACAACATCCGCCCCAACATTTACAAAACTATATCCCATTTCAAGGAAACTATCAAGACTATCAATACCCCCTGAGGTGGCGGCAAATTTTCCATACTTGTTTGCTACTGCGGCAACCAGTTTGCGTGCTTCTACTAGCCTGGGATGGTTCCACTCTCCTGGGGCGCCTATTCCCTGGCTAAAATCGCCCGGCCCAAAAAACAACATATCAACACCGTCTAATGCAGCAATTGCTTCAATGTCGGGTAACACTTCAGGGTCTTCAATTTGGAGTGCTACAAATTTTTGCGCATTTGAATCTTTGAGATAATCCTGAAAATCCATGTTTGTGTAAGCGCCGTCTGCGCTTCCCCCGTCTATCGCCCTGCGCCCCGCCGGGTGAAAACGTGTCATTTGTACGACTTGCTTTGCTTCTTCCAGGTTCATGATATGAGGGACCAATATCCCTGTTGCATCCATTTCAAGGGGCTTAACATATCCACTGTAGCTTCCGCGCGGAACACGTACCATCACATCCACATTGTGTACTTTTGCGGCCCATATCTGCGAGTTTAATACCGACCAATCCTGAGCCAAATGTTCCTGATCTATCCACAAACAATCAAAACCGCAAATTGATGCTATTTCTGCCGCCTGCCCATCGCCAAGATTCACTTTTAAGCAACTTGCTGCATTTCCTGATCTAAGTTTTGCCAGTACCCGGCTTTCTCTCATTTTCATATATCTTCTTAACTATTTTTGTCTGCTGTATATTTTCAGAATAGCATATGCTGCGGCTGCCCTTAAATCGGCACCTTCATCGGATGCCGGGTCGTAAATTGTGGAACTATGTTGATCATCCATAAAGCCCTCTAATATTTTGAGGTCTTTTTTATCTCCCTTTTCTGCCAATGCCTGCGATAATTCTGTACGCTGGGCTGCTGAATAATGCTCAACTCCACTCATTAATAAATTATTGACGCGTGAAAGCATGTTAGCATCGGCTCCAACCGGCGCAGTAACAAGCGAAGTGGCAAGAACAGTAACATAGGTTTCATCTGCTTTATTTGTTGATAATGCGGCTGATGTTAACCGTTCCCACTGTTGCAAATTCAATCCTTTTGTCTGCCGTAAAACATACAAACTAATTTTACGGATGATTACACTGGTATCAGTTAACCCCATCTCTAAAAACTTCTTCCTGTTTTCATTCATCCGGCTTTCTGATCTAAATGAGCTGGCCCACAAGGCGTAAGTTTGTAAATTTCTATCGCTTGATATCAATGTTTTTGCTGTTACCTCAGGAAATAAATCGGTAACAGGTTGCTTCAATTTTGCCAAAGTTTCTGAGGCATGAATGCGGTCAGGGCCGTCCATGTCTTCATAGGCCTTGTATATTTTATTAAGCCAAACTTTTTTTCGTGCAGGATCCTTTTCTGCCTGAACCAGTACCCTCCATATAACTACCCTGTATTTTGGTTCGTTTGGATGAATTTTTTCTTCGTTTAGAAATTCTTTCAATGGGGCCTCGGGATGGCCTGTCCAGATAAGGTATTCAGCGGCATGAACTTTTACAAATTTTTGCCCGTGTTCTAATATTGAGTTTAATTGAGCAAGCGCTTTTTTTTCTTGAATAGCAGGAGAGCCGGTTTCCATTTGGGATACGTTAATGAGATTAATGATGCCTGTTAATAAATATAATATCATAGCAGTTAATTTTTAAAAGAGTCTTCTACATCTTTTTTTACCATATATAAAAGTGCCGGGCAAATCAGCATACCAAATGCAGCGATCTTGAACAGGAGCGACATATCAACATGGGCATCACGAAGTGCTCCGCTCGCATATATCCCCAAACCGCCTACTACACATGCAAACATATTTAAAACACCATAACCTGTAGCAATGTACCGTTTATCGGCAACCATGCACAAAATAGGCATCAAATTAGTATCACTGAATACACGGGCAAAAGCATAAATCATAAATCCTCCGATTGTAAGATAAAGGATGCCGGAACTACTGGCTACAAATACTGCCGGGGCAGCTATACACAGGCCTATTATAGGTACCAATATACGCGCTTTATTATTTTTCTTGCTCCACCTGTCAGATATATATCCTCCAAATATAACACCGGCTATACTAAGCGGATACATATACCCGGTTGCATATACCCCGGCAATGGTTTGGGATAAGCTGAATTGTTCTTTATAGTATGTTGGTAACCAGCCAAGTATCATCCAGCCAACTACTCCAAGTATGCCCCAGAATACTAACAATATTGTAAATGACATTTTTGAAAATATGTTTTTTATAGCCGAAACAAAGTCAATGTTTACCAGATCATTTTTGTTTTCTGTAGGAGCGGTATTATTTTTCGCATCACGCAAAAAGAAAAATAATACGAATGAGTAAACTATTCCGATTTCTCCAAATACAGCAAAGGCATTATTCCAATGATGTGCTTCTGCAATCCACCCTCCTAAAAAGCCCAGACTTTGCCCTACCATTACGCCCGCCATGTGTATTCCAATGGCTAATGAACGTGTGTGGCCTTTGTGATAATCTGCAATAAGTGCAAGGGCAGCAGGAATATAGCAAGCTTCACTTACTCCCATCAGCACCCTGCTGGCCAGCAATCCGTGAAATGTTGTAGCATGAGCAGTAAACCAGGTTACAACCGACCAAATAAATAAACTGGTAATAATCACTCGGCTTCTGCTGAAACGGTCGGCTAAGTATCCGGCAAGCGGGCTTAACAAACCATACACCCATAAAAAAACCGATGTCAGTAATCCAAACTGCGCATCGGTCATAGGTATTGATTGGATGATGGATCCGCGCATCGTAGTGATGGTAACGCGGTCCAGGTAGTTCAGGCACCCCACAACACAAAGCAATCCAACTACCAGCCAGGCTTTAAATGATAGTTTTTCGTTTTTAGATGTCTTTACGTTAGCGAGATCTATGTTCATATATATTTTTGATAATAAATTAAATATTTCAAATGTATCTTTTGCCCCTCTTAATTAGTGCTACTTTATTTTACAATAATGATACTATATTCATTCGTTATATCAAAAAAACAATTTTCAGGCCATAAATAAATATACATTTTTGTTAATTAGTATCAATTTTATATATCACAGACGGAGTAATTGCATCGGTAACCCAAAATCATTAGCCGAGCCTGTTACAAAACCTGCCTTTCGTTTCTGGATGCGGGAAGCGCTTTTACATAATGATTTAACTGCAATAATGCCGAAACTGCCACCGCATTCCAACCCGGCCAATCCATGGTTAATAATGGCCTGCCGAAACGTACATCTGAACCCAAAGTTGAATATGCGCCGGTTTGCTGCTGCTGCTGTGCACTAACAATGGAATTACCGGCATTAATTGCCTTGGTTAAATACTCCTCATTTCCTGTAGCCCGGTGCAGTGCCGGTAATGACACGATCCACGTACCTGTATATACCTCCATAGGGGCATAACACGCGTATTGCTCCATTACTGTAGGCGTAGGGCAGCGATTATTGACACACATGTCTGTTGGCTGCCATAAAACAAACTGATCTTCAATATAGTGATTTAACTTTTCGGCGACCTTTGCCGATTCAGCATCCCTTTGATTATAGTGAACCAGATACCTTATCATCTCATTGGTGTCCCAATGTTGCAGGTTCTGGTAGGCGACTTTAGGCCCAATATCCTCAAACATGCCTTGCCAGCGGCCATTACACACCGGGTTCGCCATCATCCATGCAATAGCTTTTTCGCGGGATGCGGCATATTTTGTATTGGGTTGAACTTCTTCAAGGATGCCAAAAGCCGGGCAGGCGTAACTGCAGCTGATGTATATTCTTCAACAGTTTTACCATCGCGCGGGTCTATCCTGTATGGCCATGAGCCACCCTCTCCTTGTAAGCCAACAAAAACATCGGCAATATGGCGTGCATAGTCCAGGTATTTCTTATCCGTTTAAATACTTGTATAAGGCAACCATAGCTTCGCCTGCACGCGCAGCCCTGAAAAGTGTAATGTTTTTTCCTTCTAAGTATCCCTCTGTGCGGCCCTGTTCAATAGTGGAGAATGGGAATAAGCTGCAACGCCAACTTGCAGGAAGACTGTTTGCCAGCAGTCAGTCGCCATATTTTTTCAGCCTGTTTTACAGCTACCAGTGTAAGTTTGCTATCCGGAAATTGCCGGGCATAATCCAGGTATGCAAATATAAAACTGGGGTGGTATAATGCCGAGAAAGCCATTAGTCTGCGCTGTCCACTAATACTTTCTTCGCAACAGCTCCAGCATGAACGTGGCATGTCGCCTTCAAAGGGTTCAACCTTATCACGCGCGGGGGCCAGCAAATAAGTCATAGAACGATCGATTGATTCCTGACAGTTTACAGGTTCCTGGTTCTTACCATCAAACCCAGAAGATTTATAAAAGCGCCTTCGCCATGCAGTGCATATCAGCTTGTCTTGAGCATCAACTGCCCATGTTATCATATCTACAGGACCTATGCTCATATCCCGCCCAGTCCTTTGCCATGTTGTATTCGGGCTTATCAAATCGTGTGGAACGTGCCTTTGTATCATTCCTATCTGCAAACTCAACTATATAACCAGCCGCACATTTAATAGGCACCCATGTCCATAACGGGGCATAGACAAACCGGGTAGAATAGAATAAGTGTTCCATCCTGTTTGATTGAGGTTGACTTCATAACGCACTTTTTGTTTTTCCTCATTAAATTCAGCTAATGGGATCTTAAAGATGTTTCTT
>DATCMY010000350.1:0-12169 GCA_036565505.1 Hanamia sp. | reverse complement strand
TTGAAAACCTGTTTTTCCAGATCCACATCCGCAACCTTCAATCTTACCATTTCTGTTTTCCTGCTTCCGGAATGAAAAAAGATGTGAATGAAGCGCCGGTAATCCGGATCCACTTCTTTAAGATGTTTATCAATTTTCAATCGTTCTTCTTTATCCAGGATACGTTTTAATTTTTGCACGCCTTTTTGTTTCGGGATCTCTTTTACCGGATTTACTTCAACAGCATCTTCCTCCAAAAGCTTCTTATACAACATCAGTAAATAAGCTCTTGAATTGTTATAGCTGTAGGAGCTCCAACCTTTTTTGTACTCTCCAATCATTTCAAGCAGCTGCCTCAAATGGCGCCTTTTTACAGATTGAATTTCCATCCTTTCGATGCCTGCCTTTTTTGCAGCGATATCAAGAAATCTTATTAGGCTCCTGATATCGACCAGCGTTGTTGGTTCTAATTTAATCAGATTGTAGGCTTGCCACAAAGCATCAATAAACCCAGTTTTGGGATTGATGCCGAAAACTTTTTCAATAAGAAATTTTCCCGTGATTGGGTTGTACCCTTTTTCCTTTAACTGATACAATTCATTTTCTATAAGCTGTGAAGTAGCCTCCCGCCTTTCATTCAGCGTCTTAAGCCGGTTCATTCCTTTTACCAGCACAAACTTTCGTTGTTTTAAGGCAGTATCATAAAAGTAATATTGAATATGCCAGTTCCTGGCCATAGCTGAAACCTTACAGGTCTTCCAGTCTTTCGGTGTTACAGTGAGTTCGCTGCAGTTGCAGCCGTTGGGGAGCGCTATCATACTATGCTTTTTTACTAACGATTTTACTAACGTTTAAAAAAGCTACAGCGTAGAAAAACTTTAAATTTAAATGAAAGCCTTACACCGTAAGGCTTTCATCTTGTGGGCCCACCAGGATTTGAACCTGGGACCACCTGATTATGAGTCAGGTGCTCTAACCAGCTGAGCTATAGGCCCAAATTACCAATTGGTAATTTTAAGGAGTGCAAAAATAGAAAAATTCGCCAAGTGAGAAGAAATAATTTTCTTTGGAAGATGAAAAAAATTGAAAATATCATATTTGATCTTGGTGGTGTTCTTTTAGATATTGAATATAACCTTACCCGTACTGCATTTGAAAATTTGGGCATTATTAATTTTGATGAAATGTATTCCCAGGCCGGGGCTGATCAACTTTTTCAAAATTTAGAAACAGGAAAAATTTCAGAAGAAAATTTCCATAAAGAATTGAATATCCGCACGGGGCTCACTTTATCACCCAATGAAATTAATTCAGCCTGGAATGCCATGCTACTCTCATTCCGCGAAGAAAGTCTGCAATTCCTTGATGAGATTAAATCAAAATACCCCATTTTTTTATTGAGTAATACCAATTATATTCACATGACAGCTTTTAATAAAATCTATCATACTAAAAACCGGGAAAAATCTTTTGATGAATATTTTAACAAAGCATTTTATTCCTGCAGTATTGGATTACGAAAACCTGATATTATTTGTTATGAATGGATTTTGAATGAACTTAATATTGAACCGGGAAAAACTCTTTTTATTGATGATTCTGCACAGAATATAGAAGGTGCAAAAAGAGCAGGGATGCAAACGCTCCAACTTACTGCCGAAAAAAAAATTGAGGATCTTATATTGTAAATTTATTTTTTTATTTCTTCAAACTCAATATAATCGCCTTCTTTTTTAGCTGCTGGCGCTTCCGGGGTGGGAGTTTGTTTATTTTGGTAAGCAGTCATATCATTCTGCATTTTGCTTTGCATCTCGCCAAATTGCTTTTTTATTTTTTTTGTAGATTCATATACCGGAATAATAAAATCAAATATCAGTTTGTACAAAAGATAAATTACAAACAGTTCGGCGATAGTTTCAAAAATTTTCATAAAGCAAAAATAAATATTTTAATTCAATTACTATTTGCAGATACCGGCAATTCATTGGCAAAAAAATGTTAATGAATATATTTTCGTTTAAACATAATTTGGAGCGTAATTCTTATTTATTGTATATTTGCACCCGTAAAAGATTAGTGAAGGGAACGGAAGCGTTCCCTTCTTCTATTTTTAAAATAATTGCGGTTATAAAATGAGTACGGCATCGCCATTGGAGCAGATTGAAAATTTTTTATCACGGCTTATCGAACAATCGGGAGATATTTTTCTTGTAGAAGCTAAAATAACTCCGGGAAACCAGATCACTGTATTGCTCGATGCAGATAATGGCATCACCATTGAAAAATGTACCGCAATTAATAAAGCTCTTTATAAATATATAGAAGAATCCGGGCATTTCCCCGATGGAAATTTTTCACTGGAAGTTTCTTCCCCTGGTGTAGATAAACCATTGAAACTGCATCGCCAATACAAAAAAAATATTGGTAGAAAAGTGGAAGTTGAGTTAAATGATGGCACAAAATTGGAAGGCAAACTTACACAGGTAAATGAAGAAGAAATTACCATAGAAGAAAAGCTGGGCTCTGGAAAAAAATCAACAATGAAGACAACAACAATTTTATTTAATCAGATAAAGCACACTACTGTGCTGATAACTTTTTAAAATAACAAAATGGCAAGTATCAATTTAATTGAATCCTTTCAGGAATTTAAAGACGCTGAAAATATAGACAGACCTACTTTGATGAAGGTAATGGAAGACGTTTTTAAAACCCTCATCAGGAAAAAATATGGTTCTGATGAAAATTTTGACGTAATTGTAAATGATCAGAAAGGGGATCTTGAAATATTTCGAAGGCGCACCATTGTAGATGATGATGATCTCTACAATACCCTTACCGAAATAGAATATAAAGACGCAATAAAAATCGAGCCCGATTACCAGGTGGGTGAAGAACTATATGAAGAAGTAGATATTCAAAAAGAATTTGGCAGAAGGGCGATATTGGCCGGAAAGCAAACACTGGCAAGCCGCATCAACGATCTTAAGAAAAATATACTCATTAAAAAGTATGAAGACAGGATTGGTGAAATAGTAAACGGTGAAGTGTACCAGGTTTGGAAAAAAGAAATTTTATTGCTGGATGAAGAAGGAAACGAAATGTTACTTCCAAAATCAGAACAAATACCTTCGGATTATTTCAAAAAAGGTGAAACCATAAGAGCGGTAGTAAAAAAAGTAGAACTGAAAAACAGTCAGGCAATAATCATTGTTTCAAGAACTGATAATTCGTTTCTTGCCAAATTGCTTGAAATTGAAGTTCCCGAAATATTTGACGGCCTCATAGTTATCAGGAAAATTGTAAGAGATCCGGGAGAAAGAGCCAAGGTGGCTGTAGAAAGTTTTGACGATCGTATTGATCCCGTGGGCGCCTGTGTAGGTATGAAGGGAAGCCGAATTCATGGAATTGTGCGTGAGCTCAAAAATGAAAATATTGACGTAATCAACTGGACCAATAATATCCAGCTTTTAATACAACGTTCGCTGACTCCTGCTAAAATAACCAGCATGGATGTTGATATGGAAGCAAAACACGCAAATGTTTATTTAAAACCCGACCAGGTTTCATTGGCCATTGGCCGCAGGGGCGTAAATATCAAACTTGCCTGCGAACTTACAGGACTTGAGATTGATGTGTTCCGGGATAATGAAGGCGAAGTGGAAGAGTATGATGTGGATCTTGACGAATTTACAGACGAATTGGAAACTTGGGTTATTGACGAATTGAAAAAAATTGGTTGTGATACAGCGAAAAGTGTGCTCGACTTGTCTGATGAAGAACTGGAACGCAGAACCGATCTGGAAAAGGAAACAATAGCGGAAGTGAAAAAAGTTTTAAAAGAAGAGTTTACAAGTGAATAAAACATTATCTTTTGTTTTTTAAAATAATTGATCTTGTTTTGATATAATTTTAAATCATAAAAATTTACCTTCTTAATTAATAAGAAGGCAAGGAGAGGCTTAATGGCAGAAGTAAATACACCACGTTTAATGGCAGCAGCCAAGGAGTTTAACATAGGGACAGGTACCCTGACAGACTTTCTTGTGTCTAAAGGCTTCGAAACCGATGACCTTAAACCAACATCAAAAATTTCGGAAGCGATGTACCGTGTATTACAGGTAGAATTTCAGCCCGATAAAGTAGCCAAGCAAAAAGCCGAGCAAATTGATCTTCCAAAAAATGCACCGGCCGACAATAAAAAAAGAAGAGATGAGCAGGATCTTTCTTTTACTAAAAAAGAAACTATAAAAACAAAAGAAGAAATACCGGAACCAGTAGAGGAAGTAATAACCGCCCCGGTTATTGAAGAAGTGATTGAAGAAAAAATTCAGGAAATACCACCTGTTGAAGTAAAAGTTGAATTACCAGAAAATAAAATACCTGAAGAGGAAGTGCCTTCTCTTGCTGAAGAACCTGTGCAGCCCGAGATTACTAAAATTGAAGCCCCGGAAGTGGAAGGTTTAAAAGTGATTGATAAGATTGACCTTAGCACTATTGATTCTTCTGTAAGGCCAAAAAAAGACACGAAGAAGAAAGAAATAATACCAAAAGTAAAGGGTGTAATACCAAAAGAAGAAGAAACAAATAAAAATGAAGTATTACCTTCTCTGGGCCCCGTTGCTGAACCTCCAAAAGATGTACCCGCCATTATTACCAATATTAAAGCAGCAAAATTGGAAGGCCCAAAAATTATGGGCAAAATTGTGTTGCCTGTAAATAATGAAACCAGGCCGCGGCCATCAGATGAAAGAAGAAAACGTAAACGTATAGTAGTAGAAAAAAAATCACCAGGAAATCATCAACCACCGGGTCCGGGTAATCATCAACATCAACCACCGGGTAATCGGCAAGCACCGGGAAATGTTCAACGCCCTCACGGACCGAATCGTCCCGCAGGCGCTGGTGCCGGAAGATTTAACAGGAATGCACCACAGGTGCGTCGGGAAGAAAAAGAAATTGATCAGAAAGAAATTCAGGATAAAATAAAAGAAACACAGGCAAAACTTGCCGGTTCCGGAGGAAGAGGAAAAAGTCTGAAGGCAAAATACCGTAAACAAAAAAGAGAAGAAGCTGCGGATAATGCAGGAGAAGTAGTTGCAGATAATAAATTACAGATAACAGAATTTATATCGGTTAGCGAATTTGCCAATTTAATGGATGTAAGTTTTGCCGATGTTATCAGCAAATGTATGAGCCTTGGCATTATGGTTTCTATTAACCAAAGGCTGGAAGCAGATGTGATAGAACTTGTAGCAAGTGAATTTAATTATGAAGTAGAATTTATTGATATAGACGACCAGGCAGATCTTGAAGAAGAAGAAGAGGAAGAAAATGAAGAAGACCAGGTGCCACGCCCGCCCATAGTAACTATCATGGGACATGTGGATCATGGTAAAACTTCATTGCTGGATTATATACGGCATGCCAATGTAATAGCCGGCGAGGCTGGTGGAATTACGCAACATATAGGCGCCTACGAGGTTACAGTTAAAAATGGCAGGTCTATTACTTTCCTGGATACTCCGGGCCACGAAGCGTTTACAGCCATGCGTGCAAGAGGTGCAAAAGTGACCGATATAGCCGTGATTGTAATTGCTGCAGATGATGCGGTAATGCCCCAAACCAAGGAAGCTATTTCTCATGCCCAGGCGGCAAATGTACCAATGGTATTTGCGCTCAATAAAATTGATAAAGAAGGGGCAAATGCCGAAAAAATAAAAGAACAACTTTCTGCCATGAATATTTTGGTGGAAGACTGGGGCGGAAATTTCCAAAGCCAGGAAATAAGTGCCAAAGAAGGATTGCATGTAGATGACCTTCTTGATAAAGTATTATTAGAATCTGATTTACTTGAATTAAAAGCTAATCCTAAAAAAGCAGCGAGTGGTACAGTAATAGAAGCATCACTTGATAAAGGTCGTGGATTTGTAGCTACCATATTGGTGCAAAACGGAACTTTAAAACAAGGAGACCTTTTGGTTTCAGGTCAGCATTATGGCCGTATTAAGGCTATGTTCAACGAAAGAAATCAACGCGTAGAGATAGCGCCTCCGGCAACACCTGTTTTAATTCTTGGATTAAACGGAGCGCCGCAGGCAGGCGAAACTTTTAAAGTTTTTGAAGACGAATCTGAAGCAAAAGAAAAAGCCAACAGAAGAGCGCAGATATTACGTGAACAGGGTATCCGCGCCAAGAAACACATTACACTCGATGAAATCGGACGCAGGCTGGCTTTAGGCAATTTCAAACAATTAAACCTGATCATTCGCGGTGATGTGGATGGTTCTGTAGAAGCATTGAGCGATTCACTTCAAAAATTAAGTACAGAAGAAATTGCAGTAAGCGTAGTGCATAAAGGAGTAGGACAAATAACCGAAACCGATGTAATGCTGGCAACAGCCTCTGATGCGGTAATTATCGGATTTAATGTGCGCCCTTCTTTACAGGCAAACAAACTTGCAGAGCATGAAGGCGTGGAAATAAAAACCTATTCTATTATATATGATGCAATTGACGAAGTGAAGAGCGCCATGGAAGGAATGCTTGAACCAAAGATCCAGGAAAAAGTACTGGGCATAGCAGAAATAAAAGAAACCTACAAATTTGACAAAGCAACTGTTGCAGGCTGTATGGTAGTGGAAGGTAAAATAGCAAGAAACAACCGTATTCGTTTGGTAAGAGACGGGATCATCATTCATACCGGCGAACTGGGTAGTTTAAAACGCTTTAAAGATGATGTGAAAGAAGTAACCAATAATATGGAATGCGGTATGATCATTAAAAATTATAATGATGTAAAACCAGCTGACATGATTGAAGCTTTTGAAGAAATAGAAGTAAAAAGGACTTTATAATTGTAGCAAATAATTATTTCTTTAACAAAACCGCTCCAACTTTTAACTTTCCAAAAAAATATCTCACGTTATACAATTGTATTTTTGGCACAACCATTTTTATTGATGGGGCAGCATTTTTCTGCCAATCCTAAATAATCATTACTGATGAAAAAAAGTTTGTTTACTCTTTTCTTTGTTGCAATAGGCTTCACTCTTTTTGCACAAATAAAAAAAGTAGTAGCCGATAAAATTATTGCCACCGTTGGTGACAAGATCATTTTAAAAAGTGATATTGACAACAGCATTCATGATATGCAGCGCCAGAATATTGATATCCCTGCAAATGCAAATTGTCTTTTGTTAGAGCAGGCTTTAGGGCTAAAAGCCCTGGTAATTCAGGCAGAAAGAGATTCTATACCCGTTTCTGACGAAGATATTGATGCCGATATTGATAATAAAATTCGTTATTTTATTAATCAATATGGTTCAAAAGAAATTGTAGAACAAATTGCCGGAAAATCTATTTTCCAACTTAAAGAAGATTTTAAACAAACCTTCCGCGAACAGAAATTAGCCCAGGGCGAACGCGATAAAATTGTTTCCGATATCAGAATTACTCCCAAAGAAGTAGAAGCCTATTACAATGCCATTCCCAAAGACAGTTTACATTTTTATGAATCCCAATTAGAAGTTGGTCAAATTGTAGTTTATCCAAAACCAAGTCGTGATTTAGAAAATTATGCTATCGATCAGCTAAAAGAATATAAAAAAGAAGTAGAGGATGGTTCTAAAAAGTTTGACATGCTTGCTTCCTTATATACCGACGATCCAGGCAGTAAGGAAACAGGAGGCAAATACGAAATTAACCGGAATGAAAAGCAATGGGATCCTATATTTCTTGCAAAAGCATTCAGTTTAAAAGATGGACAGATCTCAAATGTTTTTAAATCAAAATTCGGTTATCATATTATTCAGATGGTAAGCCGCAATGGAGACGATGCCGTTATCAGGCACATTTTAAAAATACCCCAAATAAGTTCTATTGAAGTAAACCAGGCAATAGAAAAATTAGATTCTATAAGAACCCAATTGGTAAAAGGTACTTTGCAATTTGGTGAAGCAGTTGCAAAATATAGTGAGGATGATAACAGCAAATTTACCGGCGGACGCATTCCTGCCAGGGATGGAAGCTCGTTTGTAACTATTGACCAGCTTGATAAAGACCTTGTTTTAATGTTGAAAGATTTAAAAGTAGGCGAGTATTCAAAACCAACTGAATTTACTGATGACCGTGGAAAAAAAGGAGTAAGAATTGTAGAGATAATTTCTAAAACTGAACCACATCGCGAGAACCTAAAAGATGACTATGATAAAGTAGCGCAAAGAGCTTTGGAGGAGAAAAAAAATGACACTTTGGATAAATGGTTCCAAACAAAAATACCCACATTTTATGTAAACATTGCCGACGAATACCAGTCTTGCCCCGAAATGAAAAAATGGATGGAACGGTCCACTGCCGGGAAATAATTTTTACAGTTTCTTAAATAAATATATAAAAGCCGCAATAATCCTGCGGCTTTTTAATTTAAAAAAACTATAAATAGATAACTGCTTATCAATCTTAATTCTTTGTAAAACTATAATAAAATCAGGCTATAGAAATACCGTATTAATGATAAAACCTTACCAGGCACTACATTGATCGCAGGCTAAGAATTTATTCAAATTTTACCAACTTTCTAAGTTTCCATCCCGCAATAAAAGCCTAATTTTGCGCTTCATTTCTATCCATGAGCGACGAAATTAAACACGAATGTGGCCTTGCTTTTATCAGGCTTCGCAAACCTTTCTCTTACTACCGTCAAAAATATGGCACTGTACTTTATGGCCTTAATAAGCTGTATCTCCTTATGGAAAAACAGCATAACCGGGGTCAGGATGGCGCTGGAATTGCCGCGGTAAAACTGAATACGGAACCGGGTTACCCATTTCTTAACAGGATACGAAGTGTAGCTCACCAGGCAATTGCCGATCTTTTTGCCCAGATAGGTAATCAAATAAATGAAATTCAAAAATACCATCCGGATATAGAGCAACATGCGGGCCTCATGAAAGGTCATATTGATTTTCTGGGCGAATTATTACTTGGCCACTTACGGTATGGCACACAGGGAAAAAATAATGTACAATTTTGTCATCCCTTTATAAAAAGAAATACTATTCCCGCACGTAATCTTGCTTTAGCAGGGAACTTTAACCTGGTAAATAAAGACGAATTGTTTGCCCTTATTAATAGCCCACGCGACGAGCAAGACCGTGAAAGTGACCTCGGAGCTATGATGGATGTGATTCATCATTTTTTAGTAAAAGCAGATGAGGCTTCTCCGGAGTGCCCGGATATTGCTCATGTGCTTAAAAAATCAGTTCCTTTTTTTGACGGGGGTTTTACTTTTGGTGGCCTTACAGGCAATGGTACCGGTTTTGTGGTAAGAGATGCCCATGGCATAAGGCCTTGCTATTATTATATAAATGATGAAGTAATTGTGGCCGCCAGCGAACGTGCTGCTATACGCACTGCCTTTAATGTGGGGGAAAATGAAGTTAAGGAGTTAATGCCGGGAAATGCTTTGATAGTAGAGCCCGATGGACAATTTTCGATCCAGCAAATATTAGAGCCAAAAGAAAGAAAAGCATGCAGCTTTGAGCGTATTTATTTTTCAAGGGGAAGCGATGAAAAAATTTATCGTGAAAGAATTGCACTGGGATATCACCTTAGCGAAAGAGTGCTTAAGGCTGTTGATTATGATTTGAAAAATACTATTTTTTCTTTTATTCCCAATACAGCGGAAACCGCTTTTTACGGATTGATAAAAGGCGCAGAGGATTACCTGAATAAAATAAAAATTGAAAGAATTTTAAGCTGGGGAAAAGAGTTTGATGAAGAAAAACTATCAGAAATGGTTAATCGAAAAGTGCGGCTTGAAAAAATAGCGATCAAAGATGTAAAACTCCGCACTTTTATTACAGAAGACCACAACCGCAATGAAATGGTACAGCATGTGTACGACATTACGTATGGTACCGTAAGAAAAAATATAGATACGCTGGTAGTTATTGATGATTCTATTGTAAGAGGTACAACGTTGCGTGAAAGTATTATTCGTATGCTGTCAAGGCTTCAACCCAAAAAAATTATTGTTGTTTCTTCTGCTCCGCAGATAAGGTACCCGGATTGTTATGGAATAGATATGAGCAAACTCGGGGAATTTGTAGCCTTTAAAGCCGCCATGGAATTAATAAAAGCAAGAGGCATGGAATCATTGCTGAAAGATCTTGTTGAAAAATGCAAAGAACTTAAAAGAAACAATCAATTACATATTCAAAACCTGGTAAGAGAAGTATATAAACCTTTTACCCTTGATGAAATTTCTAATAAAATAGCCCAGTTAATAACCCCTCCGGAAATTTCTGTTCCCGTAGAAGTAATTTATCAAACAATAGAAGACCTTCACGACAGTTGCCCTACTAATTTAGGCGATTGGTATTTTACCGGTAATTATCCAACACCTGGCGGAAACCGCGTGGTAAACAATGCATTTCTGAACTATATGGAAGGAAAAGATGTGCGGGGTTATTAAATTATCAGATGAGTATAATATCGACTCTTGAATATAATTTTCTATTTTGAATTTACGAATTTAGTGTGAACAAACATTTATAAAAACAGAAAAATGAAAACCCTCCTACTCATTCGCCATGCAAAAAGCAGTTGGGATAATTCTATTCTTTCAGATTTTGATAGGCCTTTGAATGAACGGGGAAAACAAGATGCGCCAATGATGGCAAAAAGAATAAAAGAGGAAAAAATAAAAATTGATTCTTTTATATCGAGCCCTGCAAAAAGGGCAAAAAAGACTGCTGAAATTTTTATGAAGGAATATGAGCAAAAAGAAAAAAAACTAATTCTTGTACCCTCATTATACGAAGCCTCTGAAAATGATTTCTTTCATGCAATTGAAAACCTTAATGATAAAGATGATACAGTTGCTTTATTTTCTCACAATCCTGGCATTACTGATTTTATAAACTCTCTAGAATGTTCCCCCGTTTACAATATGCCCACATGCGCTGTGTATGCGCTGGAAATAAAAACAAAACACTGGAAAGATTTTAAAGATGCCAAAAAGAAATTTTTGTTTTTTGATTCTCCCAAAAACGATGAGTAAGCAGTTTTAATTTATTCAATACCAGGCATAACCTCTTTAGCAGGTTTCCTGTTTGATAAATAAACCCCACCAAAAATTAACAGGGCAGCCAAAATTTTATAAATAGATAAATGTTCTTTTAAAAAGATCATGGAGACAATAACTGCGAAAACAGGTTGCGAATAAATATAAGCGCCCGCAGTAGAAGCACTCAGCGTTTTAATTCCATAAACATTAAAAATGTAGGCAAAGAAAGTTCCTGGTATTGTAATAAAAAATAATAATCCCCAATCTTTTATAGTAAAAACATCCCACGTGATATTGGAAAATTCTTTGGTACTTAATGGCAAAACCATAAAAAATCCAAATGTAAAAACCCATCGCATTACATGTAGAGAAGAATATTTTTGCATTAAAGGTTTTACTAAAATGAAATAAAAAGTATAGGCCATCGCACTTGAAATAACTAAAATATCGCCAAGTAAAATATTATCGCCCGGAGCACTTGTTTCCCTGGTAGTGATTAATAGAAGCGCTCCCAGAACACCAAGTAACAATCCAATTAATTTTGCAATGGTTATCCTTTCTCTTAATACTCTTGCTGCAATAATTGTAATCATGATGGGTGTAATCAATGTAAGAAGAGAGGCGTGAATTGGAAAAGTAAGTGATAACCCTTTTATAAAAAGCATTTGATTCAATGCGATGGCAGTAAGGGCACAAAGCAAAAAAGCAGGAATATCTTTTTTATAGATTTTCTTTTTTGCAGGATTAAACAAAAATAATATCCAGAATAAAATCAAACTGATACCAATACGAATTATGTTTAATCCGAAGGGACCCGCATAGTGGTTACTGGTAAAATATTTTACGGCACTATAGTTTATTGCAAAAAAAAGATTAGTTCCAAGAAGGCCAAGGTGCGCTTTTGTCTGTGAATTCAAAATAATTTATTGTGGTGCAAAATTGCCTGTTTTTAATGATAGCACAAATTCATTAATTACTTTTTTATATTCATCTAAAGGCTTATCAAAATTAGCAAACGAAAATTCTGCCACCGCATCCAATGCGGCATTCAAAGAGAAATTTTGTTGCTCAACTGAATAAAAATATTTTTTTTCAAAAAGGTATTTTGCAAGATATTCC
>DATCMY010000349.1:0-7575 GCA_036565505.1 Hanamia sp. | reverse complement strand
GAAAAGTATTATATTAACTTATGAATGTTTTAAGATAGTTGTGTGATTCTTTTCCTCCGTAACCTACAATAATCTATTAATATGTTTTATTGAGCTTGACAATGCTCTCGCTCTTTAATTAATTGAAGGGATTGATAGTGTTATGCGGGTCTTCGGAGTTATTCGGTTTCTTCGGGTATTCCAAAAAAATAATTAATAGGTCATCAGTTGATAACGCTCGGATTGAAAGCGTAAATTACTCATATAAACTGAGTCTTATTCACGCCGGTTATCATTTTGGCGTTGCTTACTGTCTGAAGAAATACATCTAATCTTTTAGTCAGTTAGCCATTATAAATGTTGAAAGGAATTCGATTGCCAGCTGATAGATTTGATGTCATACAGTTTAACCATTTTCGAATTTCCAACCCCGAAGACCCAGCACCAACTCGGATCAATTGTGCAGTTAAAAAGACAAGTGCGAAGAAAATAAAATCATTTACAAACAATCAGAAATTAATCTGTTATATAAAAAGAAGAACGGCATAATAAAAATAATTTTTTAAGCATCGTTTTTACAGCAAAAATTAAATGACACAATTATGCCAAAAGACCCCTATCAAATAAAAAGGTTATTAAATACTAAAAACGGCACTTTTACCTATTACAGTCTTGCAGAACTTGCGAAACAAGGTCGTGGGATTAATAAACTGCCTTTTTCTATTCGCATTTTATTAGAAAACGCATTGCGGAATTTTGATGATTTCGCCATCACCGAGGAAAGTATAGAAACCATTCTTAACTGGAAACCGGTTGCGTCGGATAAGGACATTCCATTTAAACCGGCCCGGGTACTTATGCAGGATTTTACAGGCGTTCCCGCTGTGGTGGATATCGCTTCGCTGCGTGCAGAAATAGCAAGGAAAGGAAAAAATCCTCATGTGATTAATCCTTTGATCCCGGTTGATCTTGTTATTGATCATTCTGTACAGGTCGATTATTTCGGAACGGAATACGCTTACAGCCAAAACATGGATGAAGAGTACAAGCGCAATAAAGAACGCTACCAGTTTTTAAAGTGGGCGCAAAAATCTTTTACCAATTTCAGTGTTGTTCCGCCCGGGATGGGCATTTGCCACCAGGTAAATTTAGAATATTTCACTAAGTGTGTAATCGAACGGAATGGAGAAGTTTTTCCGGATACACTGGTTGGTACTGATAGTCATACGCCCATGGTAAATGGAATTGGTGTAGTGGCCTGGGGTGTTGGGGGCATTGAGGCGGAAGCTGCCATTCTTGGGCAGCCTATCTATTTTATTTTGCCTGAAGTGATCGGACTAAAGCTTACCGGGAAACTTCCATTGGGCTCGACAGCTACAGACCTGGTATTAACTATTGCTGATTTACTTAGAAAATATGGGGTTGTAGGAAAGTTTGTAGAAGTCTTTGGTCCGGGCCTCGATAACCTTTCTGTTCCAGACCGGGCGACCATTGGCAATATGTCGCCAGAATTTGGTTGTACTATAACCTATTTCCCCATTGACGATAAAACTTTGGAGTATATGCGTAAAAGCAACCGCTCTGAAGAACAGGTAAAATTAGTGGAAGATTATTGCAAGGCCAATATGCTATGGAGAACCGGAGCCGAAGCTATCACCTACACAGATATCGTAGAATTGGATCTTGCAGCGATAGAACCTACCGTAGCTGGCCCAAAACGTCAGCAAGATAAAATATTACTGAAGGACTTTAAGTCTACCTTCATCGACCTGCTACACAAAAGTTTTGGACGGAAATATATTCAGCCGCAGGATCAATTAACACGGTGGTTCGCAGAGGGCGGCAGTCAGCCTTCATCACTTCCATTACCAATGCCCCCCCCCAAACCAAAATTGAAGAAAAGATAGAAAATGGAATGAAGACCGTTTGGGTCACCGTTGGGCAAGAAAAATTCATGATAGCGGATGGTGCGGTTGTCATTGCTGCTATTACTTCATGTACCAATACTTCCAATCCTTTTGTTATGATAGGCGCCGGCCTGGTAGCCAGAAAAGCCAGAGAACATGGGCTGGATACAAAGCCCTGGGTGAAAACCTCGCTTGCTCCCGGTTCAAAAGTAGTTACTGATTATCTCGAAAAGGCAGACCTGCTGGATGATTTGGAAGCATTGAAGTTTCATTTAGTAGGATATGGCTGCACTTCCTGTATCGGCAACTCAGGTCCACTACCCCCTTATATCGCAAAAGCAGTAGAAAAACACGATTTGGTCGTGGCTTCTGTGCTATCAGGCAACCGGAATTTCGAAGCCAGGATACATTCGCAGGTGAGAATGAATTTCCTGATGTCACCAATGCTGGTAGTGGCTTATGCTATTGCAGGCAGAGTCGATATTGATTTGATAAACGATCCTATAAGTTACGACCCTAATCAGTAGCCTGTTTATTTGAAAGATATCTGGCCTGCGGACGATGAAATTAATGAACTGATGAACAAAGTGCTTTCGCCTAAAGATTTTTCAAAGAGTTATGATGAAATATTTGAAGGCAATGATATTTGGAAAAACCTGGAAGTGCCGGATGATCAATTATATCTATGGAATGAAGCCTCTACTTATATTAAAGAGACGCCTTTCTTCTATAACATTTCCGACAACGCAGAACCTTTAAAAGACATTTATGGAGCACGGGCTTTATTAGTGTTAGGCGACAGTATTACTACAGATCATATTTCGCCGGCAGGACAGTTCAATGAGTTTTCCTCGGCAGGCAAATACCTCATTAACAGAGGCGTAAAAAGAGAAGAATTTAATTCTTATGGATCACGAAGAGGGCATGACGAAGTGATGGTACGCGGCACTTTTGCCAACGTACGCATCAAAAATAAACTGTCTCAAAAGGAAGGGGGCTACACCCGGCATTTACCCTCCGGAGAAGAAATGTCGGTTTATGATGCATCCATGAAATACCGGCAAGCACAAACACCTTTAGTCGTTTTGGCCGGGAAAGAATATGGTAGCGGTTCGTCGAGGGATTGGGCAGCGAAAGGCACATTTTTATTGGGAATTAAAGCGGTGATAGCCGAAAGCTATGAGCGCATTCATCGGAGTAATCTGGTGGGAATGGGCGTTTTGCCACTTCAATATAAAGAGGGAGATACTACAGAAGGTTTGGGTTTAACGGGGAACGAGGTATTTACAATAACAGGTATAGCAGATGATTTCAAGTCCTCAAAAGAAATTCAGGTAATTGCTCAAAAGGAAGACGGACAGCAAGTTAAATTCCATGTAATTGCAAAACTGTATTCCAAAATCGAGATAGAATATTACCGTCATGGAGGCATATTACAATACGTGTTGAGACAATTTTTAGATAAGGTAAATTGAATAAATAATCAAATAGAATAAGACCAGTTATTATGAAAAACGATCAACTTTTTCCCGAGGCAACCAGGGAGATCAATGAAAAGAAAGCTGCACTTGCTCCAGAAATAATAGAAACATGGCGCAATTTCAGCAAGGCGGTTTTCAAAGAAGGCGCGCTGCCTGAAAAAACTAAACAACTTATTGCGGTAGCGGTAGCGCACGTAACCCAATGCCCGTATTGCATACGCGGACATACTGCGATGGCTCTGAAAAAAGGAGCAAGCAAACAAGAAATTATGGAAGCTATTTGGGTAGCTTCCGAAATGCGGGCTGGCGCTGCTTACGCCCATGCTTCATTGGCAATGGATGAAATGGAAAAAACAGAGAATCCTGATTTAGGCTAAGTCCGGATCGCCAGAAATACTTCAGTTGATGAAATTAATAATATTCTTATAGAAGAATCAAAAAGTAACCGGTACAAATTGGTGTTATCGGTTTCAAATGAGCCACTTGTTTCGTCAGATATTACCCAGAGTTCTTTTGCTGCTGTCGTTGATTTGGAAATGACACGAGTGGTTGATGGTGATTTGGTTAAACTTATGGTTTGGTATGACAATGAATGGGGATTTACCAATCAGATGATCCGTCAGATTCAAGAGCTATAATAATGTGCTGCAAGAATCGACTATCCTCTCTTTGCAGCACATTATTCAAATTTTTTTTGACAAGAACGCTTCGTAATATTGGCACAAAGAGGCCTCGCATCCCCAGCGTTTCTTATGGTGTTCCCTCAATCCATAACCGCCCTATTCAACTGTGAATCCAATTTGCTCCGATAGCTGTTTTTTCAGATAGCTTTGAGTATGCTTTTGGCGATATTTACCACGTTTTCTACTGTGAAGCCAAATTTCTCCATTACTTCTTGCCCCGGTGCAGACCTGCCGAAAGAATCAATACTGATAATGCGGCCCTCCCGCCCAATGTAAGCCTGCCATCCGAAAGAAGTCCCAGCTTCGATTGAAATTCTTTTTTGCAGATTGGCAGGGAAAATCTTCTCTTTATACGCTGCAGTCTGTCTTTCAAACAGTTCAAAAGAAGGCATACTTACTACCCTTGCATGAATACCCTGTATTTCAAGTTCTTCCTGCGCGCCCAATGCCAGTTGCAGTTCTGAACCGGTGGCTACAAGAATCAGGTTAGCATCACCGGAAGCTTCACTTATGATATACGCACCTTTTTCCAGGTTACGCGCAGAAGTAAATTTCTGCTGATCAATGACAGGGATTTTTTGACGACATAAAATCAAAGCTACAGGGCTTTTCTTACTGGAAATGGCTACCCTCCATGCTTCAATAGTTTCATTAGCATCTCCTGGCCTGATCACAACCAGGTTAGGCATAGCACGCAGGGCTGCTATCTGCCCGATTGGCTGGTGTGTCGGTCCGTCTTCACCCATCCCTATGCTGTCGTGGGTAAATATATAAATCACTGGCTCCTCAGATAGGGCTGCCAGCCGAATAGCGCCCCGCATATAATCTGAAAAAGCTAAAAAAGTACCGCCGTAGGCTTTGATACCGATTTTTGCAATCATCCCATTTAAGATCGCCCCCATGCCATGCTCACGTACCCCGAACCATATATTGCTTGCCTCATAGCGTCCGGGCTGAAAACTTAATTCGTGCTTAGTTGGTGTTTCAGTTGAACTGGCCAGGTCGGCAGAACCGCCTATCAGGAACGTGATGCTTTCTTTTAATATTTTCAGGGCTGTTCCCGAAGCCTGCCGGGTTGCCAGAGGGCCTTCTGATACTTGAATAATTGGCAATTTTGCATCCCATTTTTCAGGCAACTTACAGGTTTCAATCAATTTTATTTCTACAGCTTCCTTCGAATACAACTTTGTATACTCTTCGCGTTGATACTTCCATTGATCCTCCAGTCGCGAGCCCTCGATACCCTTTGTTTGCATGTGTTCATAAACGCCATCGGGCACAAAAAAGAATTCGTGCGGGTCAGCGCCGAAAAACTCCTTGGTTTTAACAATATTTTCTGCTCCCAGAGGGCTGCCATGTGCTTTGCTGGTATTTTGCACCGGGCTGCCATAACCTAAAATTGTTCGAACCGCAATGATGGATGGCTTATCTTTATGCTGCTGCGCATTTTTGATTGCTGATTCAATCTCATCAAGATCATTGCCGTTGTCAACTTGTTGTGTGTGCCAGCCGTAAGCCTCAAAACGTTTTAGCCGGTCCTCCGTAAAAGCAAGGCTCGTTGGCCCGTCAAGTGAAACATGATTGTCATCATACAGACATATAAGTTTTCCGAGTTGCAAATGCCCTCCAAGTGAGGCGGCTTCAGATGAAATACCTTCCATGAGGTCACCATCACTGGCAATCATATAGGTATAGTAGTCAAATATCTCCTGATCCGGTCGGTTATAAGTAGCAGCAAGAAAAGCTTCGGAGATACTAACGCCGACGCTGTTTCCAAACCCTTGGCCGAGCGGGCCCGTGGTAACTTCCACTCCAGGAACTAACAGCGATTCGGGATGTCCTGGCGTCTTGGAATCCATTTGCCTGAAGCGTTTAAGATCATCCATGGATAAATCATACCCTGTTAAATGCAACAAGCTATATAGTAGTGCACAACCATGACCTGGAGATAAAATAAATCGGTCACGGTTGAGCCAGTTGGGATCTTTAGGATTATATTTTAGAAATCGTGTCCATAAAACATAGGCCATGGGTGCTGCGTCAAGTGGTAAGCCAGGATGGCCTGAGTTTGCCTTTTGTACCATATCTATGGATAGAAACCTTAGTGTTTCAATAGATAGCTGTTCGATAGCTGTGGTGGTGCCGGTTAGTGTTTGATCATGCATGATATTGATTGCTTTTAGATATTAACGTTTTAGTTTCCCTATCGTTTTAAATAAAGAAGTTCTTTCCAGAATGAGATCGAAAGTGGCCAATTCTGCTTTCTTCTTGTCCAGTTGTTCGGTTCTCTTCTTTTCATCCATATCAACCAGTAGTAAAAGATAGGCAATGCCATTACCGGTTTGGGAGTTGATAAACTCACAGTGTTTAAGTGCGTTCTTCATAAAAATTAATTATTTATTATTCCTGGGATTCAATAGCTGACGTTAAAGTTCGTATTAATCTTTTATCAAGATTATGCCCTATCAATATGATCCAGCCTTGCAACTCGTGCTGTAACCAACAAACCCTGATGTTATCGCTTATTTGACTGCTTAACACTATCTTATAAATGGATTCATTACCTCTATAAATTATTTTCAGAACCTTCACATGATATGCGTGTAATAAATAATGAATTGTTATCATGAATATTTTTGATGATGACAGTATGTTATGTATTTTAACCGATATCTCTTTTTTAATTATTTCATCGGGAGAATAAGTGTTGGAACTTGGGATAAGTATATCAATATCTGTAGCTTCCCTGGTTAGTGTATCGGGCATTGTTTTTTTCGGAACAACAATAGGGTCATGAGATACGAGAACTAACATACATGTTGACAGTTAAATAAAATGTAGAGCCTGGGTTGTTATGCTGGCGCAAGCGAAAGCCCGGAAAGGCCATTCCGACTTAGAATCAAGTATTTGTATCAGCTATAGTTATAAACCAAATTATGCTGCATAAGTTTCCAATAAGCTAAAAATAATTGCGATTAAGAAAACCGGCATAAAAAACTAAAAATGATTAAAATTTGCGATGTTAAGTCCTTTAATCATTATTGATTTTTATACGATGAAAGCTGGCAGAAAACGCATAGTTGGAAGTTTCGATTGCAGGTTAGTCGCGAAAAGGTTCATGGAATTGGTAAGTTAAAGATTAGGAATCATATCATTTACTGATGAAAAATGCCGATTAATTGCTTTATCATTCAATACGTTAATCCTTTTATAGGAACGGGAAAAATGAAACTTTCCAGAAAATTATTGTGTGCCCTTGACACATGATCTTTAAAGGATTTCATGCTTTGATGCATTGTTGCCGCATAAACTTTGTCAAACTTTAATAACAAACTTTCCAACTTTTTAAGCTCTGTCTTTATAGCAGTATCCCGCTGTATTTTGCCTTTAGGTAATTCATCATCAAGTTGTTGTAGTGTATCTTTGAATACCAGATCTGCCTTTTTATAAAATCCAATAAGTAAAGGATTGCAGGTGTACGTTTTCATATGATCGAATTCAACCGCTATTTTCTTTTCCTGATCG
>DATCMY010000348.1:0-22924 GCA_036565505.1 Hanamia sp. | reverse complement strand
CTTAGAACGCAATATCAGCGGATTAAACGGTTTACGGATATAATCTACCGCACCTGTTTGGTATCCTTTAAATACTTCCGCTTCCTCATAATCCTGGCCGGTTATAAAAATAATGGGTATGTGCCTTAATTTCTCTCTCTGATAAATTATTTCGGCAGTCTCATACCCATCCATAATGGGCATTTTAACGTCCATCAGAATAAGGAAAAACCCCTCCTCTTTGAGTAAAATCTTTAAAGCATCCCTGCCGGAAGTTGCTTTGGAGAAAGAATAGCCTTCCTTTTCCAGAACAAGTTCCATCGACACCAGGTTATCTTCACGGTCATCTACCAGGAGGATTTTAATTAATTCAGAACTCACGTTTTCATTTTAATATAGTATAATTATCGTACTTTAATACCTCAAATAATTATTGATATAACCAAACACGCATCAGTGATAATAATTGATCTGTTTTCACAGGTTTCGTGATATAATCTGACGCCCCCGATGCGATACATTTCTTCCTGTCGACTATCATCGCTTTGGCCGTTACCGCGATAATTGGCAATTGCTTGTTCCGAAACTTGTCTGCAATCAATTAATATCAAAAACAAAAAAACCGCCAAATCATCTTAAATATTCACTTTCGCCTTTTAATCTCACAATATCTTAGTTTTCTCCATTATATTGTTTATTACCGCATCAAGTTCATTTATCAAACGATCATTGTTTTCTTTTTTAAACCGATACCATCAATACATTTTCCTATGGCTATGATAGCAGCTTTGTCCAGTTGATCTTCATTGCGCTGCACCCACTCATTTCCGCATTTATAAAGCATCGCTTCCCGGCCATCTACATATTGAATTTTCCATACTTTCCAGGTTTTAAAAGTTGCGGCGGTGATTTGCAGCAATACGACAGCGCCATCTGCTAACAGGATTTCATAACTCATTCGTTGCAATTTAATAATAGATCAAAATGATTTGTGGCATGCTTATGGTAAAATAACTGTAGCTTATAAAGAGCATTTAGTTTCGTATGAACTAAAATCAGGAATAATCAGCTCAAAACCCATTTAGGCTTTTCGCCTTCGATCAATAGGCCTAATCTCCTGATGTTACCTTTGGTAAAATACTTCATCGAAACATGTTCTGCTACCCATTCATGTCCGGGCAAAAGTTTTAGCACCGTAGCATTAGGTTCGCCAATGGTCGTTTCCACCTTGAAACGGTAAGGCTTGGAACCTATACAGGTTACCATAAAGTTCATTGCAGAATTGTATATCGAAATAATTACTTTGAAACTTTTCATAAGTAGAGTTAAATACATGATTATTTATACACAGGACGATTGATACGTGGCCTTTTTAGCTTTGGTAGCGCAACCAATAATGTATCTGTTACAGTAATAACGGGTGCTGTATTTTTAATTTCGATCATTATCCAAAGGGTTATAGCAATTACATTAATTATAGTGCAAAAATCGTACTAAGAAAAAACCGGCATAATTAATTACCGTAACCGACGGGCATTAGCCCCCTCATTTAAGCCTTATGCGGATCACCTAATGGATTTTCAGCTTGTTTAAATAAAGCCGCTTCACTTTCTGAAGATACTTGAATTGAGGTTATATCCGGGACTGGTGTATTCATGCTATCATTTGATGGCCCTTAAATTCGTTTTTTGTCTTTTATTTTTAGGACTTTTTTTTCGTGCTTTACCATTTCTATGTTGATTATTTTTTTTGATTCAATTATTGTACTATCATCTGGAATTGTAAACCAAAAGGTTGTTCCTTTGCCTAATTCGCTTTCTACGACCATATCGCCGCCGTGTATTCTGATAATCTCCGCACAGATATATAAACCCAGCCCTAAACCTTAAATGTTAATATTATCCTTTTCCAGTCTGAAATAGCGGTCAAAAAGGTTGGCTAAATTTTCGGGTGCAATACCATTTCCAAAATCGCTGACTGAAACCTTCGTTAAGCCGTCTTTGTGTTCCGCATCAATAATGATTTCAAAGGAATTTGCCGCATATTTAACCGCATTATTGACGAGGTTCACTAAATACCTGGTCGAGCTTATCGCGGTCTGCAAAAATGGTAAATGACAGATCGCCGCGATAATTGATATGATATTTGCCTTCCAGCCTGATAAGGGAGTATTGATATTAAAGGTAATATTTTATCAGGTAAAGTGTTTTTTTGGTGATTTTAGCATTTACCTTTTGAAATCCAATGGCATAAACCTACCAAATTGCTTTATCAGCAAGTGCTCCAAGTGACATTTCTGTATTTATCTAACTTATTTTAAAAAAACATCTATAAGACGATATAAAACTTAGTTCCTTTACCCGCTTCACTTTTAAAATAAATACTACCATCATGCTGTTCTATACATTGTTTGGAAAAATATAATCCTAAACCGGTTGAAGCTTCGCCATTAGTACCACCTCTTTGTGCAATAGTGAATTTTTTAAATATTTCCGGTTGTAATTTTATCGGAATACCGATACCCCCATCTACTATTTTCAATATCAAATTACCACCATCCATTTTACTGCTAACTTTTATAGTACTTTGTGGATAGGAACGAGTTATGCGTAACGCAATATCTTCAAAAATAAAATAAATCTTCAACCACCACCCCTGGGATGGTAATGAAACTATTAAAAAAATATATAATTTGCTTGATTAAATATTATCATGCCGCCGGCTAATGATATAATCAGTAAAGCATTAAAAAATTAGTGAACAACAGTAATGTAAATAACATAAAGTGAATTGATCTATGAGCGATCTTATTAAACATAAAAATAAATTGATGTAGAAACTAACAGCTTACAGGTTATGTTAATCAATTATTATCACAGAAACGGAAGTTCAATAACCAATAAGTGCTGTAAAAATTCATTTGGCCTTAATTTTAAATTAACATGGAAGAAAAATTAAAAACGTAGGTTTAATAAAACCTATATTTATTATCGTGGAAATCAATTATTGGTGGCTTGGCTTGTTTTTATTGTTGATGGCAATATTGGTGATCTGGCTAATTAGAAGGAATTTAAAAGATGAGAAAATTTTTGAAGAAGAAATTATTCGGTCAGAAATTAAACCGGAAGATCACGATAATGATGAAAAAGAGTTGTCTTAAAATTTTGCTTTAATAAGCACATTTTATTATTGTAAAAAATGATTGTTTCAATCAAGACATAATATAGTTGTGGTATTATTTTTGATGATTCTCATTTCTTAATCCTCAACGAAAACATTATGCGCTATCATGTACTTGCAACAGATTATGACGGAACACTTGCCAAAGATGAAAGGGTAGCACCAGATATCATTGAATCTTTAAAGAGGTTCAAATCAAGCGGAAGAAAGCTAATTTTGGTTACAGGTCGGGAACTGGAAGATATTCAAAAGCTGTTTCCGGAGCATACCCTTTTTGACCTTATCGTTGCTGAGAATGGCGCTTTGATTTATCACCCGGCAACTTTGGAAGAAAGGCTGTTAGGTGAACGTCCGCCCGAGGCGTTTATTCAAAAACTAAAAGACCAAAATGTTCAGCCGCTTTCTGTAGGCCGTGTGATTGTTGCTACCTGGGAGCCTCATCAAGGCACCGTCCTGAATGCGATTAAAGAAATCGGGTTAGAATATCAGATAATATTTAACAAGGGCGCGGTGATGATTTTGCCGCCTGGCATAAATAAAGCAAAAGGATTACATGAAGCGCTAAAAGAACTTGCTATATCAGAACATAATACGGTGGCAATTGGGGATGCGGAAAATGATAACGCGATGTTACAGGTAACAGAATGTGCAGTAGCTGTACAGAATGCATTGCCACAGGTAAAAACTATTGCAGACTGGACAACCACTAACCATCATGGTGAAGGTGTAACCGAACTGATCGATCAAATAATCAAAGATGATCTAATAAGTTTGGATAAAAATCTATCGAAGCACCACCTCGAACTGGGGCAAAGTTTTGATGGTTCTGTATTTGGAATTAGCCCATACGGAAATAGCCTGTTGCTGGCTGGTACTTCGGGTTCAGGAAAAACTACTTTCATAGCGGCATTTATAGAAAAATTAATGGCCAAGCAATACCAGTTTTGCCTGATCGATCCTGAAGGTGATTATTTAGATCTGGCAGGCGTAATCACCATTGGTGACACCAATCAGCCGCCAGTGATCGAACAAGTGATAAAATTGCTTACCAAAGCAGTTCAGAACGCGGTAGTTTGTATATTAGCTATCCCACTTGGAGACCGGCCTGCATTTTTCAATAAATTGTTAGCCGCTGTGATTGAGTTGCGAAAAGATACCGGTCACCCGCACTTTATAATTATGGAAGAAGCGCATCATCTGGTTCCTAAAGAAGCCGCAGACAGTTCCTTTAATTTTCCAGAAGATTTTAAAAACTTTTTTGTTATTACCACAAAACCTGATCTGATCAGCCACACTTTTTTAGAACGGGTCAATATTGCAATTATGATGGGTCAGTCCCCAGACCAGTTCATGGCTGAGTTTGCATCCCTTGTTCATTTAGAATTAGATATACCTGAAAATATAGTTTTACAAAAAGGTGAAGCATTAGTCTGGCAAAAAGATCAGCACCAAATATTGCCAATCAGATGTTCCATGCCCAGCCAGTTATTACATAGGCATAAGCGTAAGTATGCAACAGGTGACATGGGCTCAAATAGTTTTTATTTTAAGGGACCTGCAAACAAATTGAACTTAAAGGCCAATAATCTGATGACTTTTGTACAGATGGGTACAGGTATTGACGATGATACCTGGCAATACCATCTCCTTCAAAAGGATTTTTCCAAATGGTTCAGAGAGTCGGTAAATGATGAAGAGTTGGCGATGAGAACAGAAAAAATCGAAGAGCAGGAAAGAAATGCAGCGGTTTCGCGAAAAGCAATTTTTCACCTCATCCATGAGCTTTATACAGCACCGGCATAAAATATTGTTTTTTTTAATTTAAAACTACAGTTCCATGAACCGTTTCTAACCTCAAATAAAATTTCAGTATCTCTTTCAGGAAGGTGCTGTTGAACACATGCCATAATATCTTGTTTAACTTTCATAAATGCTGACCTGAAATTTAGTTCTTTATCAGGAAGATTGATGATGATATGATCCATGAATACATCAAGTTGCCAAACGGATGAACATTTATCCTGAATGATTTTTAATAATATTTCCTGCGATGTTTTCATTTCAATTAAATATGGTTACCTACGGGCTGGGCTAAGCCTTATCTTTCCAATAGATCAATTCAAATTAGGAATAATCAACTCAAAGCCCATTTAGGTTTTTCGTCCTCGATTAATAAGCCTAATCTCTTGATGTTGTCTTTGGTAAAATACTTCATCGAAACCTGCTCTGCTACCCATTCATGTCCAGGCAGGAGTTTTAGCACCGTAGCATGAGGTTCGCCAATGCAGGTTACAATAAAGTCCATCGCCAAATTGTATATCGAAATAATTACCGTGAAACTTTTCATAAGTAAAAGCTGAATAAATGATTATTTATGGATAGGGCGGTTAATACGTGGCCTTTTTAGCTTTGGTAGCGCAACCAATAATATATCTGTTACAGTAATAACGGGTGCTGTATTTCTAATTTCGATCATTATCCAAAAGGTTATGCTAATTACATCTATTATCCTACAAAAATCGTACTAAGAAAAAACGCCCTAATTAATTACCGTGATCGTCGGTGGCTTAAAACCATTAAACCTTATTCGGATCACCTAATGGATTTTCAGCTTGTTTTAATAAAGCTGCCTCACTTGCTGACGGTTCGTGGGTTACCGTTTGGTCCGGCACCGGCGTATTCATACCATCATTTGAAGGTTTTGGAACTGCTTTTCTTACTGCTTTTTTCGGCTTATTTTTTTTCTCTTTGCTCATTGTTGTACTATTTATGGTGAATTAATTGCACTTATAATCTCTGTCATTCCGAACGATTTTAAAAATGACCTTATCTATACCTCAAATTGAATTTTGTCCTGATTATTGAGCTTTTGATGTAAGTTAGCTGCTTAATTAGTAAACGTTTACAATTACTACTAAGCACTTCAACCATCATAGACTGTATTAAAGCACCAACATCAATAGAGTTGTATATTCCTTATAGACACTTTTTAATTTATCATGTTATTAATATTTATGGCACTTCAAATGGAGAAGGTATTTCATTTGGCGGTGTTTTAATAGGGTCTTCGTCCGGTATCCTGTCAGGATCTTCTTGAGGAATGATAGGTTCTTTCGGATCAAAAGGGAGGGGTTTCTCAGGTTCTTTTTTAGGCAATGGCATTTCAATTGGCTCACCTGTTGTCATTTTCTTTGTCATAATAAATATCTTATTTTAATAATTTCATCATACCCTAAAGGGTAGGACAAGTTCTTTGTTCGCAATGATCAGTTCTTCCGCCCGATTTCTTTCTCTTCGTTTTGAAAAGCAAGTTCTTTTTTAGCAATGACTAATTCTGCTGCCCGGTTTTCTTTCTCTTCGTTTTGAAAGGCAAATTCTTTGTTGGCAATGATTAATTCTGCCGCCCGTTTTTCCTTCTCTTCGTTTTGAAAAGCAAGTTCTTTGTTAGCAATAAATAACTCATCCGACTTTTTTTTATCCATTTCCTGTCTTTAAAAAGTCGGTTTGTTTTAATTGTGGTGCTACGGTGTTTGCGCAACAGTAGGGTTGAAAAATTGTTTTGATTAAAAAAAATATGATGCAGCGAACTTCCAATACGAACTTAGCCACACTGATAATTAGCCTTTGTTGCAAAAAGACTTCGGTAGATTTTCTACCAGCATTGCATAATATAATCTAAAGCAGTAAATGACTATAACTCCCAATCACAACTACTCCGTTAATCAACGGTCTGCCATTAAATCTTATTGCCGAAAATCTGGTTAAGGTACATCTTTCTAAATCCTTTAATAAACGCATGTCATGAAGGAAATGGTTCGAAATACATACCACATGGACCACTTATTAATCAAGCACTTACAGATACTCTGCATGTTATTAAAAGAATGCTGTCCTCCGGCTAAGGCCTGTTGTCCTGATGGATCAGCATAAAACTAACTTTCACCACCGGTTACCTGTTTAGCATTAATTAAATAGCCTAAAAACAGGCCTTCACTAGTATTATAACCGGAAAGGATATTTTTTCAAATTAATGGTAAGCAGATCATGGATGGAGCTTTAATTTTCAACAGCCTTAGTTACCCGAAAAGACAAAGTAAAAACCGTACCTGTTTTTTTGCTGCTTTTAAAATCTATGCGGCCATTCATTAAACCTACATAACGCTTCACAATGTTTAGTCCTAACCCCGTCCCCTGAATATCAACCGTGTTTTGCGCACGGAAAAAAGCTTCAAATAAATGTATCTGGTCTTCTTCAGGTATACCAATACCATTATCCTTTATCCAAATCTGGCATGTTTCATCTTTAATTTCGGTTTTCAGTTGGATCGATCCATCCTCCGGTGAGTATTTAATGGCATTGGAGATCAGGTTAAAAAGGCAATGCTGGAGCAGATTGCTATCTAAGTTGATTTTTGATATTCCACCAATATGCGTATAATTGATTTTTTGATGCTTTTTTGCTTGCATTCTCATCGCATCAATAATTTCCTCGCAAAGCATTTTAAGGTCAAATTCCTTATTTATCGAACCAACTTTACCGGCCTCGATTTTTTCGATAGATAAAAAGTCATTTAAAAGGACTGTCAAGGTCTTAACAGCCATTTGAATCTCATTCAAATGTTTTAATACTACCTGCTTATCCAGACGCTCATAATAACGCTCGATTAATGCGGCAGATAGCTGAATGTTGCTTAGTGGTGTCCGAAATTCATGGGAGGCGACAGATATAAAATTGGTTTTCAACCGGCTGACTTCTTTTTCCTTCAAAAGAGAAGTATTTACTTCCTCCTTTGCCTGTTCAAGGGTCTCTACAACGGTTTTCAGAAAAGTGGTTCTTTCCTCTACTACTGCTTCAAGTTGATTAGTATATTGCTGCTGCTGATCTTCCGTCTTTTTCTCCTGCCTCAAATCGTGGATAACACCTGCATAAAGTTTCTTGTCGTTATAGATGACCTCACTAACTGCCAGCCGAGCCGGAAAAACATCACCATCTTTTCTTAAACCCATTATCTCACGACCAATACCGATAATATGAGCCCGTCCGGTTAACTGGTACCGTTGGAGGTATTCATCATGATGATCCCTGTAGGGAGAAGGCATAAGCATATTTACATTCTTTCCGCATAACTCTTTAGCTGTATATCCAAATAAAGAACATACCGACGGGTTGACCGAAAGTATCAGGCCATTTTGATCAATGATCAGAAAGCCATCAATAACATTTTCAATAATGGCGTTTAAGAAGGCTGCATCTTTCATGGTTTTAGTTTATAAGGAAATTGTAGTGACACGAGGTTTTAATGGTAAAAGGTCACCTCATATTTGATCTTATATTAAGGCAGGTCATTGCATCATTAACAAAACCTAATCCAGATAGCTTGTATTTCGTTGGCTATAAACCTAAACCCGTTTGGTTTTGGTAAAAAAGAAACAATCTGATTACTTTAACATTATCCACGAAAATCATTTTCAAGAATTTTTTTCTTTTCCTGATATTCTTCGGACATGATTTCCCCTGAAGCAAATCGCTTTTTCAAAATGTCCAGAGGAGAATCTTTTTTGTTTCGCTGGCCGGGTATATCATATGGGGTAGCAAATATCCAGAATAGCAGGATTAGCCAAACGAACCACCATATAAGGCCCATTCCCCAAACATTGTTATTGTAAAACATATTTTTCGATTTATGGGTGAGTTGAATAATACCTAAAAGTCGCAGGCTGTTGATAAAACAAGGCTTAACACTTTGAAATAAAAGCAGTTAAGGCCTTATTTTATTTCACCAAAAAGGTGATATTAGCGTTCTCATACAACTAATATGCTGCAAGTTACGAATAGCGAAAGAGAAGTCACTCCATTTGGCGGAATAAATTTTGTTTATCAGGCGATTGAACAGTTTGGCTTGCCTGGTTTTCTGGATAAGGAGTTGGGGCCCAGGAGTATATTTGCTAAATACACCCACTCTGACGTTGTTTTGTCCCTTTTTGCCAAGAGCCTGACACAGGGTACATGCTTGTCAGATTTAGAAATAGTTAAAGCAAAACTGGCCGGGCAGCGATTTTCTCCAATCCCATCGCCCGACACAGTGGAATATGTCTGCCAGGGGCTGAAGCAATCCAATCAGGAAAAAACCACCATAGACAGAGTTGTACATCAGTTGAACTACGACAACCGGCTCAATAAACTACTGGTAAAGCTTGCCGGCAAATGCAACGTGCTTAAACCATCGGATGGGCAGGGCTATACACTTGATTATGATAATGTAGTGATTGAAAATGAAAAACAGGATGCCCGCTTTAGTTATAAAAAAACAAAAGCATACCATCCTGGCTTTGCCTTTATCGGCTGCTGATTTGTTATACAACTCTGTAAATAGATTACATCATTCACACATTTCTATAGCGGGTCCAACAAACAAATTATGAAGTTGTGATTTCTACGATGTGTGAATCATGTAACTTATTTATAGAATTCAGTAATGTTTGATTATCCAAATGCCCGCAACTTTGCTATGTATTGAAAACCCTTTCGCGTACGATTGCTTAAATAGCTATAAAATTAAAAACGCCGATCTATTTTATAAATTAATCATATCATAAAAATTAACATTGAAATTAATTCTTTATGGAATACCATAATCAACAAATAAAAGAAAAAAGATGACGCAACGGGAAATAGAAGGCATTTTTAAAAAGAGATTTGAAAAGATCAATACAGCTTTTGATAGTGTGAGGTTACATTTTATTGAAGATGATATTCGTATTTTTCGAGTAAAAGTAAAAAAATTACAGGCATGTCTCCGTTTAATGGATGCCGCAAAAGGTCATCCCCATTCGCACCAACTCCCTCAAAAAATTGTAAAGCTTTATAAAATATCAGGCGCTATCCGTACACTTCAAATGCAACAAAGTCATGTCCGGAATACGCTAAATGAGGAACAAATTGTGCTTCCGGAGGTTTATTTGGCCCTAATGTCGAATAAGATCCTGCATCATATAGAAACAGCCACCAAACTTATAAGCGGCAGTAGACCATTCGAAAAATCAGAAATAAAATTGTTGCATTTATTGCCGCATCATCTTAGTCCGAAAACTATCGGGAAATTCATTGCTTCCGAGGAAGGGATATTGGAAAAATTACTCAGTCCTGTTTTTCTTACTGATAAATCCTTCCATGCGATTAGGAAACTACTTAAGAACTTGTTATACCTGTTCCCTTATATCGAAACGGATATCAGTGCATTATCAGCATATGCATTATTATCCAACCTGGAAAACATAGATTCTTTTACTAAAATTTTAGGGAGTTTTCATGATCTCAATACAGCAATAGCCTGTTTACATACTGAATGTCTAAACATTGAAATCAATGAAAATGAAAAAATTGTATTACGGAATATAGAAAGCACATGGATTAAAGAACGAGCGGCTATTCATGAAAAAATTTACGATCAAATACACAAAATTATTGCTTCCAGGCGACCTGCTAAATTTTTGGCTAAATGGCCTGTTATGTAAAATCATTTTTAAGTTACGGGTCTTTATCAAAAAGTGTGAATGATGTAACTATTAGAAAGAATTGAATAACATTTGATTACCTGAAAGGCATCAACTTTGTAATGTGATAATCAATTCACATTAAAATAAATAAATCATGTTTTATAATAACTACTTCTGGGGAATGGACATCGTTTGGTGGTTTGTTTGGATGGTCATGATCTTTTGGATCTTTGCTACCCCTTATGATATTCCTGGTCAGCGAAGGAGAAAAGATGCTCCGCTTGACATATTGCAAAAACGCTTTGCTTCCGGACAAATTACAAATGAAGAATACCAGGAAATTAAAAAAATACTTGTAACTGATTTAGCCCGGTAGAAGAACTTGACTTTACAAAGGCAAAATTTTCGGTATCTCCTTAAATGATATATATGAAAACTAACCGTGAACTACAGATCGATGTGCTGGATGCTATTAGATGGGAACCATTGCTTAAACTGGCAGAAATTGGTGTGGACGCTAATGATGGTGTAATCACTCTTTCGGGAGTTGTTGACAGTTACATTAAGAAATCACAAGCTGAAGATACAGCAAAAAAAATAACCGGCGTAAAGGCTGTAGTCGAAAAAATTGCAGTCAAATTTAATAATGATGATGAAAAAAGCGATAGCGAAATCGCCATTGAAGTATTAAATGCTTTAAAATCGAACAAGAATATTCCCTTTGATCGGGTGCAGATAGAGGTTGAAGATGGCCACGTTACCCTGGATGGAAAACTGGAATGGAACCATCAAAAAGAAGCTGCACAAAAGTCAGCAAGTAATATTGATGGCATAAAGGTGCTTACAAACAATATTAAAATTGAAACTGACAATGCTGACGATATTGAAAAAGCAGGCATAGAACGTGCGATTGAGCGCAACTGGGCAATGAAGAACCAGGATGTACAAGTATATGTTTCGGGCAATAAAGTTACGCTGAACGGCATCGTGCATTCTTTTTATCAAAAGGAAGAAGCAGAAAGAATGGCATGGAATGCGCCGGGAGTTTGGACGGTCAATAATGAATTAATTATTGATTATAACGAATAATACAAGCGATGAAAATTCAAGTTCTACTGGTTCACTCTTTTGCCTAATAAAATCTAATTCAATTGCTATATAAATGAATGATCCCGATAAAAATTCCATCAACCCAATTCAACACCGTAAAGTCTATCTTATAGGGGGCGGTATCGCTTCTTTAGCAAGTGCAGCCTATTTCATAAGAGATGGCCGTATTAACCCCGGTAATATAACGCTATATGAAGAGCTAAATATTGCCGGCGGTAGTCTTGATGGTTCAGGATCTCCGGAAAAAGGTTATGTAATGAGAGGTGGCCGCATGCTGAACTTCAGCTATCTCTGCACTTACGATCTTTTTTCATTTATTCCTTCGCTTACTGATCCGGACGTAACGGTACTGGATGAAATTAAAGCTTTTAATAAGAAAATCAAAACGCATTCACAAGCACGTGTGGTAGAAGGAGGCAAAATATTGGATGTTTCTTCAATGGGCTTCAGTAATAAAGACAGGCTTGATCTTTTGGAGATGATGGCGGTTAATGAGAGTCCCCTGGGGGCAAAACGCATAAACGAATGGTTTGAGCCGTCCTTCTTTAAAACAAATTTCTGGTTCATGTGGGATACTATGTTTGCCTTTCAGCCATGGCACAGTGCCGTAGAGTTTAAACGGTACCTGCACCGCTTTCTCCATGAATTTAAGCGTATCAATACCTTGGCGGGTGTGGACCGGACGCCTTATAATCAATTTGACTCATTGGCAAAACCGCTTATTCACTGGCTGAAGCATCAGGGTGTAAATTTTGAAATGGGCGTGAGGGTTACTGATCTTGATTTTTGGGAAACAGGAGAAAAAAAAACGGTTGAACGTATTCAATTTATCAGGGATGGACAAAAATATTCGGTTCAGGTACGTGTGAATGATATGGTGTTGGTTACTATAGGCTCTATGACTGCGGATTCCAGTTTAGGAACTATGCAAGCTCCCCCGCAACTCATCACCGATAAAAAAGACGGTAGCTGGAAATTATGGGAATCGATAGCAAAAAATAGCGATCAGTTCGGCCGGCCATCGGTATTTGATAACCGGGTCGATGAATCTAAATGGGAATCATTTACGGTAACATGCCAGGGCACCGAGTTCTTTGATCTGATGGAAGAATTTTCTGGTAATAAAGCCGGAACCGGCGGCCTGGTTACCTTTAAAGATTCCAATTGGCTGATATCAATTGTTTTAGCCTACCAGCCCCATTTTATAGACCAGCCTAAAGATGTTACCGTTTTTTGGGGATATGGGCTATTCCCCGACAATGAAGGAAACTTTGTTAAAAAGAAAATGGCTGACTGTAGCGGCGAGGAAATTATGACGGAGCTATTATCACATCTTAAGTTTGAATCTGTGATTGATCAGCTGCTTAAAACCTCGAATTGCATTCCTTGCATGCTGCCTTATATAACTAGCCAGTTTTTAACACGGGCACCGGGCGACAGACCGCAGGTTGTACCTGAAATATCAGAAAATATCGCTTTTATTGGCCAGTTTGCCGAAGTGCCGAATGATGTAGTTTTTACGGTAGAATACTCGGTAAGAACTGCGCAGGCCGCAGTTTACGAATTATTGGAAATGGATAAACAGCCGTTTCCTATTTACAAAGGAGAACATCATATTGATGTGCTGTTTGATGATATGAAAACTATGCTAAGGTAAAGCAATGTTTCTGAATGACGACCTGGTTATTACTAACGGCGAATTTTATGACTATGGTTTACGGAAATCTGAAATTTATAATCCCCATCATATTTTGCGGCATTTCATTAAGCAGTTGCGGGCAGAATGTAAAAAAAACGACTAAGGCTGATTCTTTAATTAAGGATTGGGGTAAAACTATAAAAGGGAACTTCAATAAACAATCAAGCCTTGTTTTTGACAGCGCTGAAGTTGTTAAGTTTTATGATAAATACCCTGATATTAAAGCGTATGAAGCACAGATCAGGATTTTTTACCGCAAACGAAACTACTCCTATGCATGGTTTAGCAAAGATCTATTAATTGAACAGGCCGGCAATTTATCAACCCGGATGACAAATCTTCAAACTGACGGCATTTACAAACAGGTTCCTTACCAAAAAGCATTGGATTCCCTAATAGATGAAGTTAATGCCAAACCTGTTCAAACAAAACCATCCATCTTTCTTGAACTGATGCTCACATCCCAATACTTCGTGTTTTCTAAACTTGCATTTGAAGGTATGGATACCTCGGTAAGTAACGCTTCCGGATGGTACGTACCCAGAAAAAGTATTGATTATAACCAATACCTGGACAGTCTTTTAAAGACACCGGCTAAACAATTAGTTGCTAATGAACCGGTTTACCGGCAATATGAACTCTTAAGAATTTACTTAAGGAAGTACAAAACATTGGATTCTGCTGAAAACTGGCAACCTATTTTAATCAATAATAAACCACCGGCTCCGGGAGACTCCGCATCGGTTATTACCCTGGTCAAAAAACGGTTGTATCAATTGGAAGATTATAAAGGAGATACCACAAACCGATTCTACGAAAAAGAATTGCTAACCGCGATAAAGCGGTTCCAGAACAGGCTCGGACTGATCGCGAATGGTTTGCTAAACAAGCAAACAATGGCAGCTTTAAACATCCCTTTAAAAGCAAGAATAAAACAGATACTGGTAAATATGGAACGCAGCCGGTGGTTGCCGGCAAGTTTAACGAAAGCTTATATAGCCGTTAATATACCCGAATTTCAATTACATGTTTATGATGGGGATAGCCTGTTATGGAGCTGTAAGGTGGTAGTGGGCCAAAAGGTACATCCTACAACGGTATTTTACGGCCAAATTAAATATATTGTGTTTAGCCCCTATTGGAATATACCCGAATCAATTATAATCGCAGAGGTGCTTCCGGGAATAAAAAAAGACAAGGGCTACCCGCTTAAGCATCACCTGGAAATAACAGGATCAAATAATGGCATCCCTATGGTGCGGCAGAAGCCGGGGCCGGATAATTCATTAGGACTGGTCAAATTCCTGTTTCCTAACAGCTACAATATTTATTTACATGATACGCCCTCCAAATCATTGTTCAATGAGTCATCCAGGGTATTTAGCCACGGCTGTATCCGGATCGAGGCACCAGCTAAACTGGCGAACTTTCTGTTAAAAGATTACAAGCAATGGAACAGTGTAAAAATAGACAGCGCCATGGAATCCGGGAAGCAGCATGTTGTGACTTTAAAGGATAAAGTACCCGTTTTTATAGCCTATTTCACCGCATTTATAGATCGGGATAACCGGTTAAATTTCAGGAAAGATATTTATCATCTCGATGAGCAATTAGCCGACATGATCATCTCCGGGAATGGAGTTTATAATAAAGAATAATAAGCTTACTGTTATTTAGTCAGCTAAAATAATACTAAATATTAAAAAATGGCTTTAATAAAAGATACCTGTGACTTTTTAGATGAGACGGGTAGTATGGCAAAATTTACAGGCCACTTTTTTTCACACGGGTTAAGGCCCAGGTTCGAAATAAAGGAACTGCTTGCCCAATGTTATACTATCGGCTACAAATCATTCCCTTTGATCGGGCTTACCGGCTTTATCATGGGTCTGGTGTTGACCATGCAATTACGCCCCTCCCTGGTGAGTTATGGCGTGCAGTCAGAACTGCCGGTGATGGTAGGTATAGCCATTGTAAGGGAAATAGGGCCTGTTATTACAGCTTTGATTTTTGCCGGGAAAATAGGCAGCAGTATTGGTGCAGAATTGGGTTCCATGAAAGTGACAGAACAGATAGATGCCATGGAAGTGAGCGGCACAAACCCCTACAAATACCTGGTAGCTACCAGGGTACTTGCTACTAGCTTAATGCTTCCTGTCCTGACAATATTGGGCGATGCCATCTCCTTATTCGGGGCTTATATTGGTGTCAACCTCAGCTCGGTAACCAGCCTGCACTTTTTTTTTACCCAGGTATTCCAAAGCCTCAGTTTTAGCGATATTTTACCGGCAATCATCAAAACCTTTTTCTTTGGTTTCGCGGTAGGAATCATCGGTTGTTATAAAGGTTTCAATTCCAGTAAAGGAACGCAGGGAGTAGGCATTTCTGCAAACTCAGCTGTCGTTTTATCATCCGTATTGATATTTATTATTGACTTGCTGGCGGTTCAGCTTACCAATTTATTAGGTTTAAATTAAGCAAGATGATGGCAGCAGAGAAAAGTGAATTGAGCCCGGAAGATAATATCGCTAAAGGTGCGCCGGTAATCATTATAGAACACCTGTTTAAACGCTTTGGGAAGAACATCGTATTAAAAGATTTTAACCTGACTGTACATCAGGAAGAAAATGTAGTGATATTAGGGAAATCGGGTGCGGGGAAATCGGTATTAATTAAATGCATTATCGGTTTATTAAAACCGGACAAAGGCAAAATACTCGTATTCGGGGATAATATACCGGATCTAAGCCCTGATGAACTGGACCGGGTAAGAACTAAAATAGGTTTTCTGTTCCAGGCCAACGCGCTTTATGACTCCATGACCGTGAGGGAAAACCTGGAATTCCCTTTGCGCAGGCATTGGATTGACCTTTCTCAGAAAGAAGTAAATCAAATGGTACTGGAGGCCCTGGAAAATGTGGGCTTAAAAAATACGGTCGATATGATGCCTTCGGAATTGTCAGGAGGGATGCTTAAACGGGTGGCACTAGCGCGAACCCTGATCTTAAAGCCGGAGATCATATTGTATGATGAGCCTACAACAGGACTTGATCCGGTTACATCAAGAGAAATCGACAACCTGATACTGAAACTGCAAAAGAAATACCACACCTCTTCCATAGTTATTTCGCATGATATGAACTGCGTTAAAAATATAGCCGACAGGGTAATCTTGTTACTTGATGGCATATGTTACGCAAACGGTACCTATGATGAACTGAAACATTCAGGTGATGAAAAGATAAAACAATTCTTTGAACAATAAATCATGGCAAAACAGGGTGAGAATAATATAAAGCTTGGCGTATTTGTGTTGGCTGGCTTAATCGTAATGATGGTTTCTTTTTACATGATAGGAAACAACACCAGTATGTTTGGAAGTAGTTTTAAACTCAAGGCACGTTTTTCCAATTTAAATGGCTTGATGGAGGGTAACAATGTGCTTTTTTCAGGCATACAAGCAGGCACTGTAAAAAGTATTGAAATTGTTAATGATACAACAATAGAGGTGACCATGCTTATAGACAGCAAAGTAAAATCTTATATCCATAACAATGCGGAAGCCGCTATTGGTACAGAAGGTTTAATGGGGAATAAAGTTGTAAATATTCAGCCGGTAAAAGGCAACAGCCTGATTGTAAAAAATGGGGATTTGCTAACTGCTCAAAAGCTGACCAGTATGGACGAAATGCTGCAAACACTTTCGAAAACCAATAATAATATTGCAGCGATATCAGAGGCTTTAAAAACTACCGTTTTAAGGTTAGATACCAGCGCAATATTCAATGTTTTGAATGATAAGAATATTGGGATTAGCTTAAGATCGTCTTTGAAAAACATTAATAACGCGAGTAATAACGCCAGTGAAATGACCCATGGCCTCAACGAAATTGTCCTGCAAATAAAGCAAGGCAAAGGCGCTGCGGGTGTCTTACTGACCGATACGGGGTTTGCAGGTAATTTAAAGGCCGCCGTAGTTAAAATCAGATCAGCAAGCGATAATGCTAATAAGATGACAGTACAGCTCAATAAGATGACCAGCAATATTAACCATAATCTGGCATACGGGAAAGGGCCCTTGCACGCCTTATTGCGCGATTCTATGATAACCAAAAGATTAAATACCAGTATGGATAATGTCCAAAAAGGAACAGATGGCTTTAACCAAATTGTCGAGGCGCTGAAGCATAATTTCTTAGTAAGGGGTTACTTCAGAACACAGGAGAAAAAGCTAAAGAAAGATAGTATCAATAAACAGAATCTTAAAATATCTCATCCATAACGCAAATCTTTCTCAATAATCTACTTTCGCAGTCCATTAAACCAAGTTGATTAATTGCTTTTTTAAGGAAATAGTCGCTAAATATGTGTAAGAACATCTAATTTAGTGATCATTATCATTTAAAAAAAGGGGTGATAATATTGAAGTTTGACCTAACATCTGTTACATCATCCTTCAATATAATTACCTATGAAAACGTTAAAATTCAATTTCTCCCATCCATTTAAAGGCGCTGCCAGGATAAATATACCTGGCAAATTAAACTCACCCTGTAAATACTTTTTATCAGATAGTAAAGGCAGTATTCTTATCGAAATACCGCTAAGTGGTTTTCAAAACGGAAAATATAAACATATGTCCGATTGGGAGCGTGATGATCAGTTTTTTGTTCATCAGCAGGAATTTGAAATCAAAAATCAACCTATTAATTAAGTTCTTAAGGGCTTTAAAAGAGATTTATACTTCCATGGTATAATTGATCTGTCTGATTTTACAAGATAAAACTAACGCTGATAGATAATGAAGATTTATATTAAAAACATGGTGTGCATCCGTTGCAAAATGATAGTAAAGCAAGAACTTAAAAAGTTATCGCTCCATAATACAGTGGTGAAATTAGGAGAGGCTGAAATTATGGATACAATCACCAATGCCCAATTGGAGGAATTTAAAGTTGGTTTATTGAAGTTTGGTCTGGTAGTACTGGATGATAAGAAAAGCGTGCTTATAGATAAAATAAAAAAGGTGGTCATTGAGTCAATTCATTATGAAGATGAACCTTTAAAAATAAATTTTTCTGATTATTTAAGTAAAAAATTAAACTATGAGTACACTTATATGGCCAACTTATTTTCCGAAATAGAAGGGATCAATGTTGAGCATTATATGATCACGCATAAAATTGAAAGAGTAAAAGAATTATTGGTTTACGACAAACTTTCCCTGACAGAAATCTCTTATAAATTAAACTATAGCAGCGTTGCCCACTTATGTAACCAGTTTAAAAAAATCACCGGCCTGACTGGATATTCCGGGAGGCTTGACCAGGCTGTTCCGTGCGCTTTGGAGCACCGAGTTGTGTAAGCAATTAGGAAAATCGCAATTAATAGTCAATATACTACTATGGTCAAAGTGTTACGGAATTAACTGTTTGCTATTCCGGAACGAGGTGGTCAATGGCTCCGGAATGTCCAGGCCCTTATCTTATAAAAATTGTCATGGTGGTGATTTTCGGAAAAACCTGTTTCCTGCTTTAAAGCGGATGGAACCTTTGGCCAGTGATAACTGATTTTTTATGAATATTTAATCAGCCTCAACGGGGGCGGGTGAAAAAAGAAAAAAACAAACACTCTTACCAGTCTAAGGGACAAATTTTCAAACTTGGATAAAGGTTTTCTGATGCCCGCACAAATGGAATACATTTGATGGGAATTTTGCTAAAACCGGCGATTTTACGTATATTTATACTTTGATAATTCATCATACAATCGTACAAAAAGAGTATATATGACAGCTTTAGAAACAGAAATAGCTTTACAGGATAAAAGGGTTTCAGAAGTGACCAGAGCTTTAAGACAAAGAAACCTGAACAATAATCTGCCCTTCCTGATTCTTTCTGAAGACTTGCCGGAAGGCCAGGCTTACCGTGAATTTCCGGACGGCCATATCGAAATACAGGAAATCACAGAGGATGGCGCCGATTTGAAATCGAAACTGGTTAGGAATTTAACAAGTGCAGAAGTCGTTGATTTCCGGTTAAAAAATGGACTATTCTAAACCAACATTACTTGTAGTTTCAGGGCCGAACGGTGCCGGGAAATCAACGTATATAAGCTCTCTGCTGCCGGAGGCGTTTGAAGGGATCACATCGTTTGACCGCGATAAAACAAGAATGTCATTTGAACAGGAACTCCGGTCTGATCCCCTTTCCCCTGATGAACTGACAGCTAAAGCAACCCGTCTAATGGAGGCCAGCCTGGAAACGGCGATGGACAAAGCTATTGCGGCTAAAACACATTTTGTATTAGAGACACCTTTATCGCATCCCGACTATTGGAAATATATCGACCGGTTTGAACGGAACGGCTACCAAGTGCAACTGAATTATTTATGTTTGGATAACGTCAGGGCCTGCAAATTCCGGGTGGAGCAACGCGTCAGGGAGGGCGGGCATCATGTTGATGCGCGGACCATCAAAGGAGTTTATGAAATGAACTTGCAGCATATCAATGATTATAAGGATACTTTCAAGGTCATAGAGCTATATGACGGAATGGTCGCCCCGGCTTTGCTTGTAAAAATAGAAGACAACCAGATTGTCTTAGCAAAAGAACAGGCGTTAAAAAAGCAATGGATTAAAAGCGGGCTGCCTGCCATTGCCGCAAACCTGGTTCCTTTTCTGGAAGTGCAGAAATTGAATATGAAGAAAGAAAAAAGCCTGAAATTTAAAGGGGGACAACGTTTGTAAATCAATTTGATGTCATCAGATATTTATAAATAATGGCAAATACCAGGTTTTAAATGATACTCGCCATTAGTTGTGCGCATTTCACCGTATCTTTAAACCGTCAAAAAACGTCAATAAGGGGATAAGGTGTTCGATTGGAGTCCCTCTCTCTCCGCCAGTTTCAATAACAAAGTACACTAAAAGCCTGCAAATCAAATGATTGCAGGCTTTTGTTTTTGGGTTAAAACCCCGTTTTACTCACCAATTCGCATATAAAAAGTGAGTTATTCGGTGAGTTAATTTTCAGAAATACATACTCACCAATATCTACGTATCATTTTGATTGTCAACCTATTCAATAGTTGAACATCTTGTACAGACCCGATTGCAAGCTTAATTTTGTTTCACTTTTTAATGCTAAAACATTATGAAAACTAACTTCAGCTTGCTTTTTTATTTAAAGAAGCCAAAAAACCATCAAAACGGCCTTGTGCCTATTTATTTGCGGATTACTGTTAACGGTAAACGGGCAGAAACCAGTACAGGCCGTGAGTGCGAACCTACCCTATGGAACAGTACCGCAGGACGGTTTAAAGGAACTAAAGAAGAAATCAAATCTTTTAACGCCTACCTCGATAATCTGCAAGCCCAGGTTTATGCAGCACACGGCCAATTAACCGAAGCGGGCGGCATGATTACAGCCGAAAGCTTAAAAAACAAGCTATTGGGCAAGAGCGAAAAATCCCGAATGCTTATCAGCCTGTTTAAAGACCACAATAAAAAGGTTTCGGCTTTGGTTGGTAATGAGTATGCAGCCGGAACATTAGAACGCTACGAAACCTCTTTAAGGCATACCCGAAGCTTTTTAGAATGGCAGTATAAAGTTTCGGACATAGACATTAAACAGATTGACCATGACTTTATAACCAATTATGAGTTTTACTTGCGATCTGAACGAAAATGCGCCAACAATTCCGCTATCAAATACATCAAGAACTTTGGCAAGATCATCCGCATTTGTTTAGCAAGCGGCTGGCTGGATAAAAACCCTTTTGTAAATTATAAGGCCAAAGTTAAACGGGTTGACCGAATATTTTTAAATCGGGAAGAGTTACAAGCTATGGCAGATAAGGTATTTCCAACCGAACGGCTCAATCAAGTCAGGGATATTTTTCTTTTCTGTTGCTTTACAGGATTGGCCTATGCCGATGTGAAAAAATTGAAACCGGCTGAAATTGTAAAAGGGCTTGACGGGGAAATGTGGATATATACTAAACGAAAAAAAACTGATACACCAAGTCGTATTCCTTTATTACCATCCGCATTAAGTTTGTTAAACAAATACGCTGACCATCCCCTTTGTTGCAATATGGATAAAGCCCTGCCCGTATCTACCAATCAAAAAATGAACGCCTACCTAAAAGAGATTGCGGACGTTTGCGGCATCAATAAAATACTTACCTTTCATATTGCCCGGCACACATTCGCCACTACCGTAACGCTATCTAATGGCGTACCCATTGAAAGCGTATCAAAAATGTTAGGCCATACCAATATCAAAACTACCCAGCACTATGCAAAGATATTGGATTTGAAAGTCGGGCAGGATATGGCATTGCTTAGGCAAAAGTTTGCTATTGACTAAACTAATTACCAATTTGAGACCGCAAATTGCGGCCTCAAGTTGGTAATGCTATGTATTGAAAACTAAAGTTTTTCTATTTCCTCGATGGATAATTTTGTTGTCCTGGCAATAAAATCAATTGCCAAACCTTCTTTTTTCAGTTCTCTGGCAATGGCTTTTGCTTCTTCCAATTTGCCTTCCTTAACAGCATAGTCTAACACGTTCTTATTATCCCATTTGTATTTTAGGCTGCTATCGTACATGGTTTTTTCCTCCTTTGTCAAGTTAGTATATTCAGCTATACTGAATAGTTTTTCAAATATTGGTTTCCGTAAGTAAACCGGGAGTCTATCCATTCTTGGCATATTCTTTAGAAAATACAGCCAATTGTCTAAATCCGTGTCTAAATCGGTATCCGTTTTTACAAATTTACTTAATTCTATATATGTATAACCCAGTTTATCATAAAATATTTCGCCGGTATCTCTGTTGCAGAGGCAAATATCATGCAGGTATGTATTCGCAGGGCTACCTTCCAATGTAAAATCTTCCAGCAGGGCAATCAAATATACTTCGGAAATATTGTACGCCCAGGCTTTCCGATTGCCTTTTGGGGCCTGATCGCTGATTAAACGCGAGGTATAAAACAAAGCTCTTTCTTTAAAGTAACCCTGCTTGGCCCTTTGCACTTCTATTAAAAAACGTTCGCCTTTATCTCCTGTACAAAGCAAGTCAAATATGGCTGCGCCTTCGTCTTTTAAATCGCCGGGGTGTTCATTTTTGTTATAAACCAAATCGACGATGTGCTTACGCCCCCTAAATACTTCGTTTAAAAAGGCTATAAGCAAGTCCTTGTTTGGTTCACTCCCGAATATTTTTTTAAAGGCGAAATCAACCAATGGGTCAATATATTTTCCGGTAACAGGCGGTTTAATTTTAGACATAGCCAAAGATAAAAGTTTATTCCTTATTCACCGCTACAGCGAATTTAGCCCACGCCGGGATAAAAAGTCAAGCATATAAACGGACAGGTGTGTTTTGTTTTTTATTGGCTTGTCCGCCCTTGACATTTTACCCGGTATTCTAGGTTTATCATATATCCAAATT
>DATCMY010000347.1:0-8092 GCA_036565505.1 Hanamia sp. | reverse complement strand
AAGCCGAAAATCCATTGTTGTTTTATCATTGGAAGATTGGAATAAAAGCATGATTGGATAACAAGAGCCGTATGAAGGGAGACTTTCACGTACGGTTCCTTGAGCGGCTTGGGCTGAAATGCCTTTGCCTACTCGACTGTCTCACGAACCACATCTCCTGAATCGGTTCGTGAGGTCTTATGTATGCAAGGTGTAGAGTAAAATAAAAATTGGTTCTTGAAATAAGTGAAATTTGAAGTGACAAAAAATCAATCACACTTAAAATCAAGAACCATGAATAAAATTAAGCAACTCAATTTTGTCGGAAAAGTAATTTATTGCGGATTAGATGTTCATAAAACCAACTGGAAAATAAATGCCAAAATGGAAGGCTTAGAAGTGGCTGCCTTTAGTCAAAATCCAGATCCATTAGTTCTAAAAAATTACATGGACAGGAACTACCCGGGAGCCGAATTGAAAGTAGTTTATGAGGCTGGTTTTTGCGGTTTTGAGATACAAAGATCTTTGACATCTTTAGGCGTAGAATGTATTGTAGTAAATCCATCTGACGTTCCCAGTGGCGATAAAGACCGCAAGCGAAAAGACGATAAACGTGATGCCAAAAAATTAAATACAGAATTATCTAATGGAAATTTAAAAGGTATTTACATACCTGATAAACAAATGCAGGATGCCCGATGCCTTGTGAGACAACGCCACCGATTGGTACAGGACCAAACCCGATGTGCTAACCGGATTAAACATTTATTGTTGAGTAACGGTATCAAGACTGGAGAAAAAACTGAGGTAATGAGTTTGCGATTTATTAAAAAACTTCAGCAATTAGATTGTGGATCTATCTGTTTAAAATCATCATTACAATTTGCGATGGAACAATATTTACAAACCCGCCGAATTTTAAAAGAAATAACTCTGGCAATACGGGATTTATCTAAACAGGACTCTTTTAAAAAGGTGCAAACAATTTTACAGAGTATTGATGGAATAGGATTAATCAATGGAATGGTTATTCAAACTGAGATAGATGATATCCATCGGTTTAAGCGATTAGACAGCCTTTGCGATTATGCAGGATTTGTACCAGATATTTATAGTTCTAATGATAAGATGGTGGTAAGAGGAATAAGTAAACGAAGAAATGAATATTTAAGAGAAGCAATTATAGAAAGTAGCTGGACCTTAATACGCAAAGACCCGGCAATGCTAATGAAGTATAATGAATACAGAGCCAGGATGAATGGCAATAAAGCTATTGTTAGAATAGCAAAACATTTATTATCGAGAATAAGATTTTTATGGAAAAATGACCAAACATATGTGAGAGGAATTATAGAATAGCATCACTTCGTGCGTTTAAAAGGCATAACTCAAGAGTTATAAATAAAAATGCCGACAGAAAAAATCCACCGGCATTATATTATATTATAACTCCATCGATCTGGCTATCCCTTCTCAGGTTGCTCGCCAGCAGAGCCTGATACTGTTTTGCCAGATAATTAAAAATACAAAATTTGGAAGAAACAAACATATAAGTTCTATAGGGTGCTAAACCGTTAGTTCGTGTCTGCAGCACTTTGATAATACAAAGAAGACTGTTTTTGGTGAGGTTACAGGCACCCTTTTTAAAGCTAAAAGAAACCTTGCAGCACTCTCTTGCATAATAAGAAGTGACTGTTGATTGTAGGATGCTTATATATTTTGTCAATTCTTAGAAAATTGCAAATATGGCTTAACAAGAATCAAAAAATATTATCAATAGCAAGCAGCGTTAGTGCATCATAGTAGACACGAACCGCGGCGGACGGAGGCGCCTATAATCTTGATAAAACAATATTTTTTATGGAAAAAAAAAACAATAATAAGTAATGCCAGAACTTTATTGAAAATCATATTAGGTATAGTTTTATTGTACTTGGTTTTAGTGTTAATTGAACATATCTCCGTCTATCAAACTTTAAAGGGCGATGGCAAAATTCATCATGTTTTTGTAAAACCAGTGAATAAAAATTAAAATTTTATACCTACCCTAATTTGCAAGACTAAGGGTAGTTATTTTGATAATTCAATACCCATGATGGCGCAAGCGTACGATTGCGCCTGAATTAAAAAGAAGCAAGAGTGAAGAAATGTGAAGTATATGAGTTCTAATAATTTTTTTCTGTAGGTAAGAATTAGTATAATCAAGTTGTAGTTAGTTATATGGCACAAGGAATGCGCCAGTGAACGAATTAATGCAGTTACAAATTGTAACAATTTGAAAACAGAACCCCGGAAACAATATTGCAATGGAAAAGCAAAATGAAATAAAAATATTTGAGGAACAAAAAGTCAGAACTGTTTGGGATGCAGAACTGGAGCAATGGTATTTTTCTATTATTGATGTAATTGAAATACTTACCGGTAGCCCAAGACCCAGAAAATACTGGAACGCTTTAAAAACAAAGCTCAAAGCAGAAGGAAGTGAGTTGTCCCATAAATTGGGACAACTGAAAATGCAGTCAGCAGATGGCAAATTTTATTTGACTGATGGAATCCGAAAAACAAAATTTAGGGTTGTTTGAAAATAAAGAAGAGAATTTTGAAAATAATGACAACTAAAAAAAATCAATCAATTGGTTTTTGCTTCCATGGTTAGTGTGTTTTAAATAATTACTTATTTATGAGAATTATATACGTCCTGTTCATTTATGTATTAAATACTTCTTTATGTTTTTCACAGGATAATCCAGGCATCTATAAAAGCAAAGACTTTATTGTTTGGGGTACTGAGGAATTAACGTGGAAAGATTTCAGGGGGCCGGTATTATCTAAAGACTTTGATGCAGGAACTTATGGTGGAATTTCTTATTACAAAGAAAAAAATGGAGGACTGTTCTGGTTTGCCTATTTCAGTAAAGATAAATCATGGCATAGTGGTGAAACGGATTATGGTTTAGAACATGAAAAATATCATTTTAATATAGTTGAAATACACGCAAGAAAATTAAGGAAAGCGATAAGTGCAAATAAATTGTCGATGAAGGATACTAAGAAAATGAGTGAATATATAAACAAGATATGGGCTGAATGCGAAGCAATGCAAAATGCATATGATAAAGAAACAAAGCACTCAAAAAATAAGAAAAAACAAATTGAATGGGAAAAAAAGATAGATATCGAATTAGATAAATTAAAGGCCTTTAGTGATATCACTGTGCATGAATACTAATCGCCATGCTGTCCTTAGAATGTTTCAGTAAGAAAATACGTTTATCAGGCCATCTCGTACAATGTTTAAATAATTAGGGATCGCTGTCCTTAGTTTGTAACTTCCTGCCTCCGCCCCCGATTAAATTGCTTTTATTTTAGCGCACGGCCCGGCCAATGCCTGGGTTTTGCAACCCAGGGCATAGCTAAAGCCGATTGCCTTTCCTGAAATAACCAATCTTTAGGTTGCTATACCAGGCAACCTCCGGCTATTCTTAGAATGTTGAAATAATAAAATGTACTAACTGCGCCGCTTAACTGAATGTTTCAATAATTAGGGAGCGCTATCCTTAGTTTGTAACTAAGGATTTGATGATAGCAATTAATAAAAAGATTGAATATTTTTTATAGATTTATTGTTTTTATGTCCGGAGTTGCAAACTCCGGACAGCGCTACTCGCGAGAGAAGACAAACTAAGAATAACGGGGGCAGAAGATTGGATGTATAGCAATGTGATCTGTGCTGAATGATAGTATTGGTTGAATTAACCGTTAGTTACATGCCACAAAGCGAGAGCCGTTCCTGGCTTTAAAATGTATTAAATTTGAAAGTGTAAGACTTACGTCGGCGAAAGTACGCTCTGCACACATACTAAACTGCATGGCAGTGTGCCTGTGTGTTTCAATTTGTAAAAATAAAATGAAGATCAAAATTTATAATAATCCATATCAATTGGGGGAAGCGGCAGGCATTGCTGCTACTTCATTAATACGGAGTGCGATTGATAAAAATGGTACTGCAAATATTATTCTTGCAACGGGCACCAGCCAGTTCGAAACATTAAATCAATTGATATCCGAAACGGGTATTGACTGGAGCAAAGTAGTTATGTTTCATCTAGATGAATATAATGGTTTGCCCATAACGCATGCAGCAAGTTTCAGAAAATATTTACGCGAAAGATTTCTGTTAAAAGTTCCGCCATTAAAAGCTGCCTGCTTAATAAACGGAGAAGCAGACGCACAGGCGGAATGTGAAAGAATCGGGTCATTAATTTCAAAACATCCCATCGATGTGGCGCTTGTTGGTATTGGAGAAAACGGGCACCTGGCATTTAACGATCCGCCTGCTGATTTTGAAACGGAACAACCTTATATCATCGTTGAATTGGACGAATCGTGCAGGAAACAGCAATTGGGCGAAGGTTGGTTTAAGTCTTTTGAAGAAGTGCCGCGGCAGGCAATCAGTATGTCTATAAAACAGATATTAAAATCAGAACATATTATTTGTTCAGTACCGGATGAAAGAAAAGCATTGGCAGTAAAAAACACTTTGGAACAGCCAATCAGTAATTTGTATCCTGCAGGCATTTTGCAACTGCATAATCATTGTATATTGTATCTCGATAAATTTTCCTCCTCACTTCTTTCGGAAAATATTATACTATGAACCAGCAACGGTTAAAAATATTCAATGGTAAAATAATAACACCGGATGGAATAATTCCCAATGGAACTGTGCTGGTAACGGATAATACCATCACTGCTGTTAGTGAAAAAGATATTGAAGCTGCAGATGCAATTGAAATAAATGCAAATGGCAAATATGTTTCTCCCGGTTTCATAGATATACACGTGCATGGCGGCGGCGGGTATGATTTTATGGATGGCACTGAAAAAGCTTTTCTCGCAATAGCAGCTACGCATGCCCGTTATGGTACTACTTCAATGTTGCCAACTACTCTGTCGGCGAGTAAAGAGGAACTGTTGCAAACACTTGCTGTATATGAAGATGCCAACCGGCATAATATAAATGGTGCGCAATTTCTCGGGATGCACCTGGAAGGTCCTTACTTGTCTATGAACCAATGTGGTGCACAAGATCCAAAGTACATCAGGGATCCGGACCCTGCAGAGTATAAAGAAATATTATTACGTTCTTCCTCCATTAAGCGCTGGAGTGCGGCACCTGAATTAAAAGGTGCTCTTGAATTTGGCCGTTTCCTGAAGTCGAAAGGCATATTGGTTGCATTAGCGCATACTGATGCCATCTATGAAGAAGTAGCGGAGGCATTTAAAAACGGCTATACCCTTGCTACACATTTATATTCAGGTATGTCTGGTGTTACAAGGAAAAATGCTTACCGCTATGCCGGTGTAATTGAAAGTGCTTATCTCATTGATGAAATGGATGTGGAAATTATTGCAGATGGTGTGCATCTTCCGTCACCATTATTAAAGCTGGTCTATAAAATTAAAGGGGCCAACAGAACTGCTTTAATAACTGATGCCATGCGTGCTGCCGGTATGCCGGAGGGGGAAAGTATATTAGGAAGTGTGCACAACGGCTTAAAAGTAATTGTGGAAGATGGTGTGGCAAAACTGCCTGACCGCAGCTCTTTCGCAGGTAGTGTTGCAACTGCCGACCGGTTAATAAGAAGCATGATAAACATGGCAGGTATTCCTTTAATTGATGCCGTAAAAATGATTACAGCTACGCCTGCCCGGATTTTAGAAGTATCAGATAAAAAGGGTGCCTTAGTGGAAGGCAAAGATGCTGACCTTGTACTTTTTGATGATAACATCAACATTGAAATGACCATTATAAAAGGAAGGATAGTTTACAACAGGCAATCAGCCAATGATACGGATGAATTTTAAAGTTAATCCCGCCTCAATGCCAGGCAGGCTTCCAGGCCAGAAGTGTTCGAAACCACTGTCTGTTATTAATCTTCCTCCCTTTAATTTACAATGGTTACTAAAATATTTCCCCACTTGCAGTGCCCTCCAGACCTGTGCATGCCCGATATTATACAGAGAATGGTAAAGGTTTATTTGAATTTAATAAGGTGGGATTAATTTGAAATAATCATGCGTTTATTATCGCGGGCAAAGCGAGTAACGAACAGAGTAACTAATAGTCACAGGTCTTGCGAGACCTGTGATAGTGATTTTATCCTGACAGGTCATGACAAAAACAATTATCTTCAATCCAAAATTAAACAAGTGAGGCCACCACGTCGCACTTCCATTCACAAATGAGCATTCCTTTAAACAAAAGCATCAAGGCCTTGCTGGCAATCCTTTGGTTCTTCAGTTTCAGCTCCTTCAAAAAAGAAAAGCTTAACCCACAAGCGCCTTCGGCCACGTTCCGGCCACTTCGTTTTCTGGACAGTATTTCCGGGCTAAAAACGGTAGCCGGAATCCACAACCGTGAGCCCAATGCCGCTCCGGCGACCTGGACTGACTCTATTCATACCACAACAGGAAAGTATCCCGGTTTGTGGAGCGGAGATTTTCTGTTCGAGCAAGACAACATCAATAACCGCCAGGCGATGATCAATGAGGCGGTACACCAATGGAAGCAGGGGGCCCTGGTCAATATCATGTGGCATGCGTGCAACCCTGCCCTGGCCCAGCCTTGTGGATTTGATGGACAAGGAGTGCTGAGCCAAATGACCAATGACCAATGGACGCAACTGCTGACGGAAGGCACTCCTATAAACCGGCAATGGAAGGCCATGATGGATGAGGTCTGTGTCTATCTGCAGCAACTCAAGGATCAACAAGTAGAAGTACTGTGGAGGCCGCTACATGAAATGAACCAGGCAAAGTTCTGGTGGGGTGGCAGATCCGGTCCGGGGGGAACCATGAAGTTGTACCAGAAAATGCATGATTATATGACCAAGACCAAAGGGTTGACCAACCTGGTCTGGATATGGGACCTCCAGGATTTCGGCACGCTGTCCGGCGATGTAAATGCCTTCAACCCGGGAGCCGGGTACTGGGACATTGCGGCGCTGGACTTTTATGACGGCAGCGGATACACCACAGAAAAATACAATACAATGGTAAGCGTGGCCAATGGCAAGCCCATTGCCATTGGAGAATGTGAAGTGCTCCCCACCGCGGCCCAATTATTAGCTCAGCCCAAATGGACCTTTTTCATGAGCTGGTCAGAGCTGACCTTTGCCGGCAACAGCAAGCCTAAGCTGGACAGTTTATACCGTGCCCCCAACGTGGCCACACTCGATCAGATGCCGGGATGGAAATAGAAAGGGCGGTAAAAATATTCAGCCTTTCGTGGATGTTTCCCGGCTAACTGAAGAACATTGAAATTATAAAAGTAGTGCTATACTTAGCTTGCAACTAAGCATATTTTTTTCGATCGCCTGAAAAAATTGAATATTTGTTATAGATTTATTGTTAGTAAGTATTTTGTTATAAACTAAAGACTGCACAACTTTCGGTTGGAGTAGACTAAGCATAGCGGGGGGAATAACAAATTGTTCATTTGAATTGATATCATTCACGCCTGGATAAAATCATTTCAACTTTTGGTTATCTTTAAAATTGGCTAAGAAGCCCGATAAAAAGATTCTTATGAAAAAAATACCGATAATGCTTTTGTTTTCTGTCTTTTCTTATTGTACCCATGCGCAGGTCAATAGTGATTCTATAGCCATTGTACAATTACTGGAGAAAGAATCTGCAACGTGGAGAAGCGGCGATGTTGCAGCACATGCGGATTGCTGGCATATTCAGCCCTACAGCAGGATACTGGTTTCTACAGGTGATGGTAAGGCGTTGGATGTGCCGCCTGACCTCATTATCCATCCGCCTGCCGGTTCGATGGGCAAAGGAGGTACTTCTGTTAACTCCGATTATAAAATGAGTATTCATGGGAATGTGGCATGGGTAAGCCACAACGAAAGATCGACTGCAGCAGATGGTAAAGAAACCTTTTCCTACGAGATGAGGATGCTTGAAAAAATAGACGGCGAATGGAAATTAGTGGGGCAGTCGATACATATTTATAAACCTAAATAAAACCCACGGCAGGTTCTTGTCTGCCAACGGCATAATAATAAATTGCATGTTCCCCGGCACAGGTATGGTTAACGCC
>DATCMY010000346.1:0-5321 GCA_036565505.1 Hanamia sp. | reverse complement strand
ATTCAATGCTTGCTTTTGGAGCGTTAACAATCGGGAAACAAAAAATATTAAAAGCGATGATTGATGAACCATGGAAAATATCCATGCTCACAGACAATATTGGCATATTTACTGAAAGAGGCGGCACCATTGCTTTTCATTTTTCAAAAGAGGGAATAATTGTAGTGGATGCCCAGTTTCCTGATACAGCACAACACCTTATTGATGAGTTGAAGAAACGAAATGATCAACCCTTTCATTTGTTGATCAATACGCACCATCATGGCGACCACACTGCCGGAAATATAGCCTTTAGAGATTTGGCAACCCGTGTTCTGGCACACGAAAATTCACTGATCAATCAAAAAAGAGTAGCCGTTGCGAATAAAACAGAAGAAAAACAATTTTATCCCAATCAAACCTTTGCAAAAGATTGGGAAGAGAATGCCGGTAAAGAAAAAATAGGTTTATATTATTATGGTGCTGCCCACACCAATGGTGATGCCATTATTCATTTTAAGCATGCCAATATTGCTCACATGGGTGATCTTGTTTTTAACCGCCGCCATCCATTTGTAGACCGTGGTGCTGGCGCCAATATACAAGGCTGGATCAATGTATTGGATTCGGCTATGAAAAAATTTGATAAGAAAACCATTTTTGTTTGTGGCCATTCGGGTACCGGTTATGATGTAAAAGGCCAAAAAGATATGCTCCTTGCCTTTCATGATTATTTGGGAAATGTCATAAAATTTGTAGGCGATGAAATGAAAGCCGGAAAAACAAAAGAAGAAATTTTAAAAGCGACCGAAATACCCGGTTCACCCGAATGGAAAGGAGATGGAATAGAACGACCGCTGCAAGCGGCTTATGAAGAGTTGAATTCCGCAAGTTAATTGTTGCGTCTATTATCTCACTTGTATTAAATATTAATGGGTTAAACCACAAATAAAGTGTAAGTTGTGAGTAATTTTAAATCCTTCTTCTGAAAATTTCCTACTATAGTAAAGCCTTAATAATTTTAATATTTTTTCTTTCTCCATTTTACGGTCACAGTCTGGGAGTACTTAGCCATGAGGCGGTAGTAGATGCAGTGTGGGATAAATCAATTTTGCCTTTATTAAAATCAAGATATCCTTCAGCAACCAAGGACGACCTAAAAAACGCTCATGCCTATGCATATGGCGGTGCGGTTACTCCTGACATGGGATATTATCCATTCAGCAGTCACTTGTTCACTGATCTTGTACATTATGTACGCAGCGGAGAAATGGTGGAAGCCTTATTAAAGGATGCAACAAATCTTAACCAGTATGCTTTTGCCCTGGGCTTTTTATCGCATTATGATGCAGATAATTATGGACATCCCCTGGCTACCAACAAGAGCGTTACGATTGTTTATCCCAAGCTCGGAAAAAAATATGGGAGCGTAATTACATATGCACAAAATAAAATTTCGCACATGAGGATGGAATTTGGTTTTGATGTATTGCAAACTTCAAAAGGCAATTATGCATCGCAGGCTTATCATGATTTCATCGGCTTTAAAGTAGATACTTCAGTATTGGCAAGAGCTTTTTTTGAAACCTACGGACTTGATATCAATGAGGTTTTTAATAATCACCTCTCAATGACAATTGAAGTTTTCAGATTATTAGTTGCAAATATATTTCCACTCATAACAAAGTCGGCATGGGCTTTAAAAGGTACTGATAAATTAATAACCGAAAAAACAACTACGGCTAAAAGATTCAAGTATAAAATGCAGGTAAAACAGTATAATAAAGAATTTGGTATCGGCTATAAACATCCGGGATTTTTTCCCATACTATTATCCCTTTTTATCCATGTTTTACCTAAGGTGGGGCCAACAAGAGCATTAAGGTTTAAAATTCCATCATCCCAGGCTGAAAAATATTTTGACGACGGCTTTGATACAATATTGCTACATTATACTGCCAACTTAAAACACCTAAATCCGGCAAACATTGCATTAAAAGACAAAGATTATGACACCGGTAAACCTACTGAATCCAGGGAGTATAGCCTTGCAGACAAAACATATAGCACCTGGCTTTTGGCACTTAAAAAATACAATTTTAAAAACGTTACAACCTATATAAAACAAAATATTCTTGGTTTTTATACCCAGGTCATAATCCCATCCAAAAAGAAAAATTCTAAAAAATACACTAAATTTTATAATGCATATAATGATCTTAAAGGCGTACACCCAATTGTAGCCAAATAAATCCTTCCATGTTTAAATATCCACGATAGAGGTTCAATTTACCAGACAAGGTATCTGCAAAATTGCTTTTCTTCCAGCAATTTAATACCTTATATTTCTTTAACTAATCATTATTTTTTCTGCATTGTCTCAATCACTTATTTTTGCACCGTTTAAAAAAATAAAATAAATGAAACTTTCTTCTCTACTATCAAGATTTAGTGAACCGGAAACACTCAAAATGGCCAAACTCGGACGTGAGTTAAGAGCAAAAGGCATTGATGTAATTGACCTTAGCCTTGGCGAACCGGATTTTAATACTCCCGAACACATTAAAGAATCGGCTAAAAAAGCTATTGATGACAACTGGAGCCATTACACACCTGTAGCGGGTTTTCCCGATTTAAGGGAAGCTATTTGTAAAAAATTATCAAGAGATAACGGCCTTGAATATACTCCGCAACAGATAGTGGTAAGTACTGGCGCCAAGCAAAGTATTGCCAATACCATGCTAAGTATTCTTGATGAAGGAGATGAAATAATTATCCCGACTCCTTATTGGGTTTCTTATTCGGAAATTGCCAGGATTGCAAGGGCCAATGTTGTTTTCGTAAATGCTACTGTTGAAACAGGGTTCAAAATAACTCCGGCTCAACTTGAATCCGCTATCACCAACAAAACAAGACTTTTTATTTTCTCTTCCCCATGTAATCCAACAGGAGCCGTTTATTCAAAAAATGAATTGGAAGGACTTGCAAAAGTTTTTGAAAAATATCCTGACGTGTGTATCATTAGTGATGAGATTTATGAATACATCAATTTTACTAATGAAAGTGGAGACAGACTGGAAAGCATTGCGCAATTTGACTCTATAAAAGATCGAGTAATTATTGTAAACGGATTAAGTAAAGGGTTTGCAATGACGGGCTGGAGATTGGGCTACATAGCCGCAAATGTTGAAATAGCAAAAGCCTGTGAAAAAATTCAGGGACAAATAACAAGTGGCACCAATTCTATTACCCAGCGTGCTGCTATCACCGCCTTAGATTCTTCACTGGCGCCAACTTATGAGATGGTAAAAGAATTTAAGATCCGCAAGCAAAGGGTAAAGGAATTATTGCAGGAAATACCTGAATTAAAATGTACAGTACCAGATGGCGCCTTTTATATTTTCCCCGAAGTGAAATATTATTTTGGAAAAAAAGCCGGCGAACATGTAATTAATAATGCCAGCGATTTGAGTATGTATCTTTTAAATGAATCCCATGTATCTACCGTGGCCGGCGATGCTTTTGGAGCACCGGATTATATTAGGATCTCTTTTGCCAACAGTATGGAAAAAATTGAAGAAGGATTTAAGAGAATTAAAAAGGGGTTGGACAATTTGAAATAGTTTTCTTTGAAACTACACACAAAAGCTGAAATGAATTTAGTCATTTCAGCTTTTCTTTTTTTTCAAAAAAAATTACCCCATTTTATTGTGGATGTTTTACTTTCATAAATTATTTTATTAAAACACTACACCATCATGAAAAAAAAATTATTTATTTCCCTTGTTTTTGTAGCTGCCGGAATTGCCGGTGCTCAGGCACAACAAACTATGAAGCCTGAAGATACTGAATTTTACACCCCTGTTCCACCGGTAGTTACCCCAGGGAAATCCTGTGGTGTTGCACCTTCTGATGCTACCATTTTATTTGATGGTAAAAATTTAGATAGTTGGGTTTTGGCAGATGATACCACCAAACCTGCTGACTGGATAGTGCATAACGGAATTGTTACCGTGAAGAAAACATCCGGTAATATACAAACAAAACAATCCTTTGAAGATTACCAGTTGCATATTGAATGGCACATACCAAAAGATATTGAAGGCTCCGGACAGGCACGTGGTAACAGCGGTTTGTTTCTTGCTTCTTTAGGAAAAGGTGATGCCGGTTATGAAATGCAAATACTGGATAATTATAATAATAAAACATACACTAACGGACAGGCAGGAAGTATTTACAAACAATATCCCCCTTTGGTAAATGCCAATTTCCCTCCCGGAGAATGGCAATCTTATGATGTAATATGGACAGCTCCACGCTTTAATGAAGATGGTTCTTTAAAAAGCCCGGCACGTGTAACCGCTTTTTTTAATGGAATCCTGGTTCAGAACAATGTTGCTCTAAAAGGGCCCACCCGTTATATTGGCCTTCCTACTTATGAAGGTGCAGCGCATGGACCGGCTCCTATTAAATTGCAGGCGCATGGAGATAAAAGTAAACCCATCAGTTTCAGAAATATATGGGTAAGGCCTTTATAAATAGTTGAATTATTTATAGCCTGTGAGGGCCAAAACTAATTTGTGATTTATACATTATTTTACCATCAATGGAAATCATTCTGGCGAAGCCGGAGTGCAGGCAGAAATGTAGCTATGCAAATATTCATTGGGTTTATTGTGCTATACCTGGCTCTCACAGCTATTTTTATAGGATTTTCTTTGCATGAATTATTATCGAAGGCTTTTCCCGGGAAGACCTTCAAATCTCATAAGATACATTGAGCGAAATTGAAGAAAATTTCAGGGTGTAAAAAACTCAATTGAAAACTTAGCAGGAAAATTATAAGATATTTTTTTCAATGACTTCCTTAAGAGTGTCTATATCAAAGGGTTTGCTTATGTAACCATTTGCTCCGGTTTTTATGCATATTTTATCAATTTCATCATTAGCAGAAAAAAGAATAACCGGGACAAATTGTGTAACAGGATCATTCTTCTTTAGAGCAATTGCTTTTTCGCCCCCAATTGCAGGAATCCATAAATCCATTAAAATAATATCAGGTTTTATTTGGCTAATGTCAGAAATAATATTTTCACATTTCATACGTGTTTCTACATGATAATACCTCTCTAAAATTATTTTGCACAAAAGCAAAATCTCCTGATCATCGTCATAAATTAAAACACATTTTGGTGTCTTATTCCGGACAGGGAAAAATGAACCAATCTTTTTTTTACTCTTCATTTATTATAAAAAAAATTTCTACTTTTTTAAAATTGTTTATTCTAAAAAACATCCACATCAATTATGATTAATTTTAGTTACACCGGGTACTTCAATAA
>DATCMY010000345.1:0-2828 GCA_036565505.1 Hanamia sp. | reverse complement strand
CAATAACAATAAGGATTATTTAGTTTAGTTAAAAACCTAACATCTTTGTCCTAACAATGGGGAGTACATTATATCATACGCCGATGTTAAAAAGCTAAAGCGTAGTGAAATAGCTATCGGGATGGATGGCGAAAGATGGATATTTACCAGCCGCCAAAAAACAGACACATCTTCACGGATACCTATTTTACCTGCTGCCTTAGAAATCTTAGACAGATACCAGGATCATCCGCAATGTGAAAATAAAGGTTTACTTCTCCCGGTATTGAGCAATCAAAAAATGAATGCCTATTTGAAGGAAATAGCGGATTTATGTGATATTGTTAAACACTTAACCTTTCACCTTGCCCGTCATACATTCGCCACAACAGTTACCTTATCCAATAATGTACCGATTGAGACCGTCAGCAAAATGTTAGGCCATACCAATATTAAAACCACCCAACACTATGCTAAAGTATTAGATTTGAAAGTGAGCCATGATATGGCTTTGCTTAAACTGAAATATGCGCCACAATAGTTTGCACCAATTAATATCAACTGATCTATCCACAGGTCAGTTGATTGCTTTACTTTATTTATATGCGGGAGAGCAAGACAATGCCGGAGTATGATACTGATGCAGTTGCTTGATGTACCAGCTTTAATAATAGTTATATCTTTATACTTTAATCCAAATCATTTAAGAGTCCGTTATTATTGATCCATGAAATTTATAGAAGATCAGAATATTGATTATAAAAGTTTGAAACACGCGATTGGTCAAAAAGCCAATCTGCACGCGCTTGCGGAAACTTGTGTTTGTTTCGCCAATGCCCAGGGTGGGAAAATTGTGGTAGGAATAGAAAATCGACAAATAGCGCCCCCGGTAGGTCAAAAAATTGAAATTGAAGAAATGAACGATGTGGTTTCCAGATTAAGGTCACTGACCGATGGGGTGGGTATTGCCAATCAGGAAATTATAACGCATGAAAATGGCGGTCAATTTTTACAGTTTAGTGTACTTCCCTCTACCCGTATTATAGCCACAACAACCTCTGGAAAAGTCCTTATAAGGATTACAGACAAGTGTTTTCCTGTAGGCAGTGATGAATTAACCAGCCTTGCAGCGGAGAAAAATGCCTTTCAATGGGAAATTATTTCTCCATTAAAAGTGCAATTAACAGCCGTAAATCCGGAGGAAGTAAATACTTTTATTCAAGCGATAAGAAACTCTTACAAGGTATCCGACTTTATTAAGCAATTGGATAAAGAGGAAGTACTTAGATACTATCAAATGATCAATGCAGATGATAGTTTAACCAACCTTGGACTACTATGGTTGGGGTTTCCTCCTCAAAGGGCAAGAATTAGCTACCCAATAACCGTTCAATATATCGTATATAATGAGCGGGAAGAAAAAATTCGTAAAAAAGACTGGCATTTCCACAACCTAAACCCCAGGGATTTATTATTAGCTATTGAAAAGGAAGCGGTTGAACTTACGTATAGTACCGAAATTCCGGACGGCCTTTTTAGAAAACAAATCAGAAACTACCCAAAGGAAGTGATCAGAGAATTGCTGATCAATGCCATTGCCCATAAGCGCTTTACAATTTCAGGGGATATTTTTATCGAGGTATATACGGACCGAATGGTGATCACCAATCCCGGCGGCCTGCCTTTGGGTATCAATAAATATAATATCCTCCATGAAAGGCACCGCAGGAATCCACATTTAATTCAGACGCTCCATGATATGAACCTCATGGAAGGTGAAGGCTCCGGTTATGATCTTGTATATGAAAAATTAGGCCGTGATGCAAAACCATTACCGGAAATTGATAGCACGATAAACAAAATGTCGGTAACGGTATATTCCGGTGTTGTAGATAATGAAGTGTTAACCATTTTAGATTACATAGACCGGCATTTTTCGCTTAGCCAAAAGGAGTTTATTACATTGGGGATTATAGCAAGGGAAAGAAAAATCCTATCAACTCAACTTTCCCAAAAATTGCAGTTGGCACAGGAGGATAGATTGAGAGGATGGGTCGGCTCTTTAGTAGAGGTAGGGATCATCGAAAGCAGGGGCGTAAAAAAAGGAACAGAGTATTTACTAAATCCAAGTTTATTTTCACAGGCCAAGTTAGATTTGAAACCATCTTTGAGAACTATTGAACCGCATAAACTGGAGATGCTTATTGAAGAAGACCTGAAATATAACGGGCAGAGTAAGATCAGTCAAATCCATAGTAGGCTCCCGGAAGTCGTGGAGGAGGATATTCGAAAAGTTTTATATAAGATGGTCAAGGAGCAACGGCTTGTTACGAGTGGGGGGAAAAGAAACAGGGGCTATGATTTGGCAAAAAAAAAATAAATTAAAAATAAAAAAAACATTTTAAAATACAAAATACTGATTATAAGATGATTAGATTAATAATTTATTTTATTATTAATAATAATTAAAAATCTTTTTTTAAAGTTAGGGGTTTGCAGTTACAACTCATCCGATCATTTATACCCCTTTATGACCGTCAGGAATACGGTAGCTTGTTTACCTCTTTAACCAGTTCCAGACCATCCACATCAGGATACATGCGGTCAAGGTAAGCCTTAAACGCCACAGTAATTTCCACGCTTCGCCATTCCATCATCGTCAGGCAAAGCTCCGGCCAGCGTTTCCGCCCCGACATGAAGCCGTATAAGGGCAAATATGGCGGTGCGTAGTAAAAACTATTTTTCACCAGTTTGTCATACAGCTCTTTTTGAAAAGTCCTTTTAAAATCCCGAACCAGGTCATAGGCCACCACATGTTTACCGCCCCATTTCACGAGGTCGCCCAAGTG
>DATCMY010000344.1:0-29856 GCA_036565505.1 Hanamia sp. | reverse complement strand
GTTGTGGGTAATCCTGTTACTGATCCTGTAGAAAAAACCCAAAATGGGATAATTATTTATCCAGACATTCATTTTTCCGGAAATGTGCGGGCAGTAAGATTGCAGGTAGTTTCAGACAAAATAATCAGGGTCACCGCCTCTCCCTCAAAAAAATTTTCAGGCAATAAAAGTCTTATTACTGTTTACAATTCCTTTAGTAAGAATTGGACCCTGACTGAAAAAAAGGATATGGTTATTTTAAAAACCCCCGCTATTACTGCAACGGTATTGTTATCTACAGGCGCAGTTTCCTTTGCTGATAAAGCAGGAAATCCAATTTTGATGGAAAGACAATATAACGGAAGGCTCATATCACCTGCAGTCTTTGAAGGTGAAAATAGTTATGGCATTACTCAAACTTTTGAAACAACTCCCGGAGATTCTTATTACGGTTTAGGTCAGCACCAAAGCGATCAATTCAATTATAAGGGCCAGCAGGTAATTCTGTTTCAAAATAATACAGAAGTAGCTATTCCTTTTTTAATAAGCAGCAAGAATTATGGCATTTTATGGGATAATTATTCAATTACAAAGGTTGGCGATACAAGAAATTATATGCCGCTTTCCACTTTAAAACTTTTTTCAAAAGAAGGAGAATCCGGTTGGTTAACTGCTTCCTATAGTAACGACCGTACAAAACCAAACGATATTGTACTCACAAAAGCAGAATCAGAAATCAATTACCCATACCTGGATGATACAAAAAAGGGGCTTCCTGAAATTTTTAAACCGCAGAATGGTGTTATTACATGGGAAGGATCGATTGCATCTGAATTTAATGGCCAACATGATTTCCATTTTACCTATGCCGGTTATTTAAAAGTTTGGATAGAAGGTAAATTGATGTTAGACCGATGGAGACAAGCATGGAACCCGGGTTCCGCCATACTGAAACTAAATCTTGAGAAAGACAAAAAATACCCGATAAAAATACAATGGATTCCTGATGGCGGTGAGTCGTATATATCGGCTAAATGGATCAATCCAATAGCTGCTAAAGATGCCAATGCTTTCACTTTTGCATCAGAAGCCGGAAAGCAATTGGATTACTATTTTATAAATGGAAATAATATGGATGAGGTCATTTCCGGTTACCGCACCATAACAGGAAAGGTCACCATTGTTCCCAAATGGGCGATGGGTTTTTGGCAAAGCCGCGAACGTTATAAAACACAGGATGAGATTCTAAATACAGTTGATGAATTCAGAAAAAGAAAAATCCCTTTGGATAATATAGTTCTTGACTGGAGTTATTGGAAACAAAATGATTGGGGCAGCCAGGAGTTTGATGCTTCAAGGTTTCCTAATCCTGATAGTATGATAAGCGTGCTTCACAAAAAGTATCATACTCATTTTATGATCTCTGTGTGGCCAAAGTTTTATGAAGGGATTCCAGCCTATAAACAGTTCAACGAAAAGGGATGGTTGTATAAAAGAAATGTAGCCGATAGCCAGCGTGACTGGATCGCCCAGGGATATGTTTCCACGTTTTACGATGCCTTTAATAATGACGCAAAAAAAGGGTTCTGGAATCTTTTGAATAAAAAATTATACAGCAAAGGCATAGATGCGTGGTGGATGGATGCAAGTGAGCCTGATATTCTTTCAAATGTAAGTCCTGATAAAAGAAAGAAACTCATGACGCCCACTGCGGCAGGTATAGCTGCAGAATACCTGAATGCATATCCGTTAGAAAACGCAAAAGGTATTTACAACGGGCAACGATCTGTTGATCCGGATAAACGTGTATTTCTTTTAACCCGTTCGGGCTTTGCCGGTTCACAACATTATGCAGCTTCAATATGGAGCGGCGATATTGCTTCACGATGGGAGGATATGAAAGCGCAGATATCTGCCGGTCTTAACTTTTCAATGTCTGGCCTGCCTTTTTGGACAATGGATATAGGTGGCTTTGCTGTTGAGCGACGCTATGAAAATGCAAAAGGAGAAGACCTTGATGAGTGGAGAGAATTACAAACCCGTTGGTATCAGTTTGGATCTTTTGTTCCTTTATTCCGCGTGCATGGGCAGTTCCCTTTTCGCGAAATTTATAACATATCTCCGGCAGATAATCATGCCTATAAAAGTATGTTGTACTATGATAAGCTGAGGTATCGGCTCATGCCCTATATCTATACTTTGGCCGGCATGACTTATCAAAATGATTACACGATTATGAGGGGTCTTGTTATGGATTTTCCAAAAGATGCTATGGTTAAAAATATCGGGGATCAGTTTATGTTTGGCCCATCTTTACTAATCAATCCTGTTTATAAATATCAATCCCGAAAAAGGCAATTGTATTTACCCGCAGGGCAGGGATGGTACAACTTATATTCAGGGGAATTTACAAGCGGTGGAAAAAATATAACCGTTGATGCACCGTATGATACTATCCCGGTTTTTGTAAAAGAGGGTTCTATAATTCCTTTTGGGCCTGAGATGCAATACACGGGTGAAAAAGCTACAGATACGATCGCCCTTTATATCTACACAGGTAAAAATGCCTCTTTCAGTTTATATGAAGATGAGGATACAAATTATAATTACGAGAAAGGGAAGTTCAGCAATATTCCTATTAATTACAATGAAGCTATACAGCAACTTGTAATTGGCGCAAGAATAGGCAGTTTTAATGGAATGTTGAAGAGCCGCACTTTCAAAATATTCTGGATAAATAAAACAAAACCAAAGGCATTGGATTTTGAAGGCAGGGCCGATAAAGAAATTGTATATGATGGGAAAGCATTAACTATAAAAATTTAAGCATGCCTGTTATATTTAGAATTAGCTATTTAGTTTTTTTTAATTAATGATAAAATATTTGTGATGATAAAAAAAATAATAAGACCAACGCTGCTAGTCCTGTTTTGTTTTTCACTTATTCAACTTCGGGCGCAAAGTAAGTGCAGGATTGATTTTGATAAAGACTGGAAATTTAAGTTAGACACCATTCAATCTTATAGCGAGCCAAACATAAATGATGCAAACTGGAGAACACTTAACCTTCCTCACGACTGGAGTATTGAAGGAACCTTTAGTAAAGATAATCCTGCAAAACCAGGTGGTGGCGCATTGCCGGGAGGCATTGGCTGGTATCGTAAAACATTCTCAATCCCTCCAACAGAAAGAAATAAAATTGTTTTTATTTCATTTGACGGTGTTTACATGAACAGTGAAGTATGGATCAATGGTCATTCATTGGGTGTAAGGCCGAGCGGTTATATTTCTTTTCAATACGACCTTACTCCTTACCTTAAATATGGTAATGAAAAAAATATAATTGCAGTAAAGGTTGATGATTCAAAACAACCAAACTCCCGCTGGTACAGCGGTTCAGGTATTTACAGAAATGTATGGTTAACTACCGTTGACAAAATACATGTTGATCATTGGGGCACTTTTATATCTACACCAAAGGTTTCAAATAAGTCAGCTAGCATCAATATTTCTATTAATATTCAAAACGAATATTCCACCGGCAAAAATGTTATTGTCAACACAATATTATTTGATGCAGACAACAGGCAGGTAGCAAAAGTTTCTTCCAATGAAATCATTAAAAGCAAAAGTGTTTCTTCAGATGGCAATGATGCAGCTGTAAAACAATCTGCAAATATTAGTAATCCTCTTTTATGGTCGATAGAAAAACCTGTTTTATATAAAGCCATTACTCAATTAAGTGTTGATGGTAAAATAGTAGATTCTTATGAAACTTCATTTGGTATTCGTTATTTCAACTTCGATGTAAACAAAGGATTTTTCTTAAACGGAAAACCTTTGAAAATATTAGGAGTATGTGATCATCATGATTTGGGCGCATTAGGATCAGCTATCAATACAAGAGCGTTGCAGCGTCAATTAGAAATATTGAAAGCAATGGGATGCAATGGAATCCGCACTTCGCATAATCCCCCGGCACCGGAGTTATTGGATTTATGCGACAAGATGGGATTTATCGTAATGGACGAAGCCTTTGATATGTGGGCTCAACAGAAGAATCCTTACGACTATCATTTGTATTGGAAAGAATGGCATAAAAAAGATTTGCAGGATCAGATTTTAAGAGACAGGAATCATCCTTCTGTTTTTATCTGGAGTGTTGGAAATGAAATACCCGAACAGGGAGGTGATGCAGCTAAAGGAGATACATCCGGACGTGTAATAGCTAGAGAACTGGTAAGCATTGTTAAGTCATTGGATCAATCCAGGGAAATCGTAACCGCCAATAATAATACAGGCTCACATAATAACATTGTTTTATCAGGAGCTTTTGATTTGATAGGGTTTAATTATCACCACGAGGAATGGGACAAGTTTCATGATATATGGCCTGGTAAAAAGATGATCGTTACCGAAAGCACTTCGGCTCTTGAAACCCGCGGCTATTATGATCTTATTCCATTCGATTCCATCCGCCGCTGGCCCAAAAGATGGGACATTTCTTTTAAGAATCCAAATGGTGGTTATACAGTTTCGGCCTATGATAATGTAAGCACTCCATGGGGATCAACGCATGAAGAAAGTATCAAAGCTTTATTGAAAAGCGACCTGGTTTCAGGAATGTTTATATGGACAGGCCTCGATTATTTGGGCGAGCCCACGCCTTATTCATGGCCTGCTCGCAGTTCTTATTTTGGAATTATAGACCTGGCTGGTTTTCCTAAAGATGTATATTATTTGTATCAAAGCATCTTTACCAAAAAACCTATTTTACATATTTATCCGCACTGGAACTGGAAACAGGGCGATACGGTTGATGTAGTTGGTTATTATAATAATGCCGATGAAGTTGAACTTTATTTGAATGGAAAATCATTGGGCCTAAAAAGTAAATCAGTTGATGATCTCCATGTAGTTTGGCGTGTACCATTTACGCCGGGAACATTAAAAGCAGTATCGAGAAAAAATGATAAAATAGTTTTAACGCGTGAAGTAAAAACTGCCGGGAAAGCTGCAAAAATTATTTTGAAAGCCGACAGGAATCTGATTAATTCTGATGGAAAAGATCTCTCATTTATAACAGCAACTATTGTTGATAAAAATGGCGTGATAGTTCCAACAGCAGATAATCTTATCCATTTTAAAATAAGTGGTGCAGGGTTTATTGCTGGTGTTGATAGCGGCGATCCTGTGAGTCATGAATCTTTTAAAGCTGATCAGCATACAGCAATGAATGGGCTTGCACTTGCCATTCTTCAATCAAGTGGAAAGAAAGGAAATATAACATTCACTGCATCTGCTGATGGATTGGCGTTTTCAACCATAATTATTGAAACAAAATAGGAAAGCTAAATCATTTCTCAGTTAATAAATTTGATAGATTCCAACGAAATTGCTATTAACTGGAATGCGCTTGTTGTTTACCTGGCAAATGCCATTGAGGCTTTACAGAAGCAGGTAGGATATTCGAAAAAAAAATAAAATATAAGATGCTCTTGTGACAACATAAAGTTTCATGCTTAATAATAAAGAGTATAATAATGAATACAAATCCAATGAACTCAAATTTTTGAAATTAAAAATTGAATTGGTAAACTCAAAGGAAGATCGTAGTCCATTAATACCAAAACTAAAAAACTAAAAAAATGAAATTTCTGAAAATCAATTTAATCTTGTTTTCCCTAATGCTATCATTAGGAACAATGGCTCAAAAAAATAAGAATTACCAATTATTATCCCCCGATGGAAACATGATTTTAAAAATAGCAGCAGGGGATCAATTGGAATGGTCTGTTATTGATAAAACAACTCCTATAGTATCTCCTTCTACTATATCATTACAATTAGAAACAGGAGAAGTGTTGGGTAAAAAAGTTGCGATTACCTCAACCAAAACCGAAAAAGTAAATACTTCTTTTGTCCCAATTCATTATAAAAAAAATATCATAACCGATATCTATAATCAACTTACTATAAATTGTAAAGGAAATTATGGAATCATCTTCAGGGCATATAATGATGGCGTTGCTTATCGCTTTTTTACAAAAAAGAAAGGAGAGATAACTATTGTAAACGAAGAAGCTAATTTCAATTTTGATAAAGATTATAAATGCTTTATTCCTTTCGTAAGAGATTTTCGTGGTACGGAGCAATACATTCAATCATTTGAAGCATTATATACAGAGAAAAATATTTCGCAATTTTCAAAAGACACACTTGGCTTTTTACCAGTGCTGGTAGATTTAGGTGATCAAAAAAAAGCTGTAATAACTGAAGCGGATCTTGAAGACTATCCGGGTATGTTTTTAAAAGTGAATAATGCAAAAGACAAAAGCTTTATGGGCGTGTATGCACCTTATCCGCTGGAAGTAAAACAGGGTGGTTATAAAATGTTAAACACAATGGTATCAAAACGGGCTGATTTTATTGCACAGGTAAATGGAACAAGAAATTTTCCATGGCGTGTGGTAATCATCAGCGATAATGATGCTTCTTTACTTAATAATGATATGGTTCAAAAATTAGCATCACCATCCCGTATTGCAGATCCATCGTGGATAAAACCCGGTAAAGTTGCATGGGATTGGTGGAATGACTGGAATATTAGCCATGTTGATTTTAAAGCAGGTATCAATACCCAAACCTATAAATATTATATTGATTTTGCAGCGGCCAATAAGTTAGAATATATCATTCTCGATGAAGGCTGGAGCAATGACCTTGATTTAATGGATGTTTCACCTAAGATTAATTTGAAGGAGATAATTGATTACGGCAAACAAAAAAATGTAGGTATTATTTTATGGGCTGGCTGGCATGCAATTGATTTGAAAATGGATGAAGTATTCGCAAAATATGCAGCCATGGGCGTAAAAGGATTTAAAATAGATTTTATGGATAGAGATGATCAGAAGATGGTGTCATCGCTTTATGTTATTGCAAAAAAAGCTGCAGAAAATAAGATGATTGTTGATTATCATGGAATGTTTAAGCCAACAGGTTTGCAAAGAACGTATCCTAATGTTATCAATTTTGAAGGTGTAAAAGGAATGGAAAATGTGAAGTGGACTCCCAATGATGATGTTCCCCGTTATGATGTTACGATACCCTTCATTCGTATGATTGCAGGGCCAATGGATTACACACCTGGTGCCATGCGCAATGCAACCAAAAGTGGGTTCAGGCCAATTAATTCTATGCCTATGAGCCAGGGAACCCGATGTCATCAAATGGCGATGTATGTGGTATTTGAAGCTCCATTGCAAATGCTGTCAGATAATCCTACTGCTTATATGAAAGAACAGGAATGTACTGATTTCATTGCGAAAGTTCCTACGGTTTTTGATAATACAGTTGCATTAGCAGGAGATGTCGGAGAATATGTTGCGATAGCCAGGGAAAAAAATAATGTTTGGTTTGCAGGGGCTATGACTAACTGGAATGAAAGAGATATTGAAATCGATTTTTCATTTTTAGGAAAGGGAAATTACGAAGCTGAAATTTTTAAAGATGGTATCAATGCGGATAGAGATGCCACTGATTATAAAAAAGAAATAATGAAAGTTACGGCTGATCAAAAAATGAAAATCCATCTGGCTTCCGGTGGCGGATGGGCTGCAAGAATAACTCCTGTTAAATAAAAATTCTATGAAATTAATTGCTTTTGCATTCAGGTTGCGCAGCCATTTAAAAAAAGTAGTTTTTTTGATTTTTCTGCTGTCAGCCATTTCTTATCAAATGCTGGCACAGCAGACCATTATTCAATATTTATCCGGGACTGATAAAGACCATACCGTGCCATGGGATTTCATGTGTACCTCTGGTCGCAATAGTGGTAAATGGTCAAAAATTCCGGTGCCTTCCTGTTGGGAGATGCAGGGATTTGGCACCTACAACTATTATCAGGATACTAACAATCCTGATGAGAAGGGATTATACAAATACAATTTTAAAGTTGCACCGAAGTATAAGGGTAAAAAAATATTTATTGTCTTTGATGCTTCCATGACAGATACAAAAGTAAAGATCAATGGGAAGTCAGCAGGGCCTGCTCACCAGGGCGGTTTTTATGAATTCAAATATGATATAACTGATTTAATTGATTTTGATAAAACCAACCTGCTGGAGGTAACAGTCAGCAAAGAATCAACCAATGCCTCCATTAACAGGGCAGAGCGCAAAGCGGATTTCTGGTTGTTCGGAGGCATATTCCGGCCGGTATATTTAGAAATAGTTCCACAAACTTTTATCGAGAGAATAGCGATAGATGCAAAAGCAAATGGTGATTTCAATATGCAGGTATTTAGTAACGCCGGCGCTAAACATACAATTGAAGCGCAAGTGTATGATTTGAAAGAGAAAGCAGTTGATAAGCCTTTTCGATTATCCATTGGTGATAGTATGCTGCATCATCATTTTACCGGCATTAAATTATGGAACGCGGAACAGCCCAACCTGTATAACGTTATAGTTTCTATTAAGGAAGGAACAAAAATGATTCATACTATTAAACAACGATTTGGGTTTCGCACAGCGGAATTAAGAAAGGGGGATGGCTTTTATGTAAACGGAAAGAAGATAATCTTTAAAGGAGTATGCCGCCACAGCGAATGGCCGGAAACGGGTCGCACACTAAGCCGCAGCGTTCATCTGCTGGATATAAAATTAATGAAAAGCATGAACATGAATGCTGTCCGCATGAGCCATTACCCGCCTGACAAAGATTTTTTAGATCTATGTGATTCTTTGGGATTATTTGTGCTTGATGAACTTACAGGCTGGCAGGCAGCGTATGATACAACGGTTGGCAGAAAGCTGGTAAAGGAATTGGTTGTACGTGACGTAAATCATCCATCCATAGTAATTTGGGATAATGGCAATGAAGGAGGATGGAATCGTGCATTGGATGGAGGCTTTGCTTTATATGATCCGCAAAACCGACTGGTGATTCATCCCTGGGAACGATTCAATGGTACCAATACCAAGCACTATCCCGATTTTAAGTATGTACAAAATGAAGTTACCAAAGGCAAAGAAGTATTTTTTCCAACAGAATTTATGCATGGATTATTTGATGGCGGACAGGGTGCGGCGCTGGAAGATTTTTGGAATGAGATGATGATGTATCCACGTGCAGCGGGAGGTTTTTTATGGTCGTTTCATGACGAAGGTATTGTGCGTGCCGACAGGCATGACAGCATTGATGTAGCCGGGAATGCAGCGCCTGACGGTATTCTGGGTCCTCATCGCGAAAAAGAAGGAAGTTATTATACTATCAAAGAAATCTGGAGTCCCGTTTATATTGATACAAAAAAGGCCGCAAAAAATTTTAGTGGCAATATTGAAGTAGAGAACAGGTATCTCTATACTAATTTAAATCAATGTATTTTCAAATGGAAGTTACTTTCATTTCCTGGTGCAAATGAAAAAATTATCAACCCAAAAGTTATTCAAAAAGGAACCGAAAAATTACATTCAGTTGCACCAGGGGAAAAAACTATATTGCATATTCCTTTGCCTGGAAATTCTCATGCAGATGCATTTTATCTTTCAGTAATTAATGCAAATGGCGATACCATTTGCACCTGGAGCTGGGCTATACATACACCCGCAGAAATTGTAAAAGAGATACCCGCTTTTGTAAAAAGCCAATCAATTAGTACCAGAGAAGATGAGCATTCTCTCGCAGTTTCCTGTGACGGACTCTCATATTATTTCGATAAAAAAAATGGCTTTCTTCAAAAAGTTTTTAATGGTAAAAAAGTTATTTCTCTAAGTGGCGGTCCGTCTTTAGCAAGTTGTACCCAATATTTGAGTCAATTTAAATATTTACAACAGGGAGATGTTATTGTTGTAGAGCCGTTGTATAAAGGAGACAGCCTGAATGTGAAATGGATCTTTCAATCCGGCAAACTTCCAATGTTAGAATATAGCTATATCACAAAAGACACGACTGATTTTATGGGCATCACCTTCCATTATCCCGAAGAAAAAATTAATGGAATGAAGTGGATGGGCCGGGGGCCTTACCGTGTTTGGAAGAACAGGTTGAAAGGACAACAGTTGGGTGTTTGGCAAAAAGCATTTAACAATACTGTCACCGGTGAAAGTTGGAACTATCCTGAATTTAAAGGATGGCATTCAGAATTATATTGGGTGAAAATACAAAATAAAGAAAGTGACTTTACCGTGTACACTAATCAGCAAAATATTTACTTAGAAATGTTACATCCTGAAAAACCAAAAGCAGCAGCCAACAACAATACAAGTCCGGCTTTCCCGGAAGGTAATATTGGTTTTTTGCATGGTATTTCAGCTATAGGTACCAAGTTTCAACGTGCAGAAATAATGGGTCCGCAAAGCCAGAAGAATGTCAGGCAGGGGAATGTGCCATTGAAAGGCACTTTATATTTTGATTTCAGGTAAGAAGCAGCATTAAAGGGGGTTATAAATTTATTTAATTATTAAAACTTCATTCATGTCATCCATTTTTTTTAAAAGAATTTTAGGGATTGCTTTTTTGGTTTGGAGCAATTGCCTATCAGCACAAATGCAACCACTCATCAACGAACCGGTTGATATAAGTCCGGCATTCAGAAATTTTGCCAACACTTATTTTTTAGCAGAAAGGCTTAATGATTTTAATCCTGCCACTGTTTCAGGCAATATCGAATTTCAACGAAACCGTTATACCAGAAGAATGGCTTTTGATAATGAACTGGCTGTGTTGCGCCCTGATAGCGGAGTTGTTTTTCCTGAAGGCGAATATCCTGTAAATCCTGTTTTACCTTTTTCCATTCAGTTTGTTTCACCACGAACATTGAGGCTTCGGGTAAAGACAGGCACCAATATGAAAGAAGAAACAGATAGCCTGATGCTGGTGAAAGATCCTGCTACAGACAATTCCTGGAAATATTCAAAAATAAATGGTGGATATCAATATACCAGTGAATACGGTTCTGTAAGAATATTTGACTATCCTTGGCGTATTGAAATAAGAGATGCAGATGGCAAACTACTCACCTCAACTAATCATGCAAAAGACAATGAAGGAACCTTTACTCCTATTGTTCCTTTCTCTTACATGCAGCAATCAACAGACATGTCAAAAAGTTTTGCTGCGTCCTTTACTTTATCGCCAGGAGAAAAAATATTCGGATGCGGAGAAAGTTTTACAAGATTAGATAAGCGTGGACAAAAGCTTGTTTTATGGACAGACGATGCAAATGGTGTTCAAAATCCGGGTATGTATAAGCCTATCCCTTTTTTCATGAGCAGTAACGGGTATGGTATGTTCATGCATACATCCACACCTATTACCTGCGATATCGGCGCTTCGTTTAATGGCGTAAATACCATGATGATTGGTGATGATCAACTGGATCTTTTTATTTTTATTGGTTCACCAAAAGAGATATTGAATGAATACACCAATCTTACAGGAAAGGCGCCAATGCCGCCACTTTGGAGCTTTGGCTTGTGGATGAGCCGTATCACTTATTCTTCTGAAAAACAGGTAAGAGATGTATCAGCCAAATTGATTGAAAACAGGATACCCTGCGATGTGATTCATCTTGATGTGGGCTGGTTTGAAACTGACTGGAGAACCGATTATAAATTCTCGACAAGTCGTTTTACAGATGCAGGAAAAATGATCAGCGACCTAAGGAAAGTTGGACATAGAATTTCACTCTGGCAATTGCCTTATTTCGTTCCAAAAAACCGTTTGTATCCCGAAATTATGAACAAGGGTTTGTATGTAAAAGATGCCAACGGCGATTCACCTTATGAAGATGCTATACTTGATTTCTCAAATCCTGCTACCGTAAAGTGGTACCAAAATCAATTAGATACTTTACTGAGAATGGGTGTAAGCGCCATAAAGGTTGATTTTGGAGAAGCCGCTCCGCCTTATGGCTTTTATCACTCGGGTAAAACCGGTTTTTATGAACACAATCTTTATCCGCTCCGGTACAATAAAGCCGTTGCAGACATCACCAAAAAAATTACCGGTGATAATATCATCTGGGCAAGATCCGCATGGGCAGGCAGCCAGCGTTACCCTGTACATTGGGGTGGCGATGCCGAGAACACATCCAATGCCATGCTGGCAACCTTGCGTGGTGGCTTATCATTCGGACTTTCCGGCTTCTCTTTCTGGAGCCACGATATTGGCGGCTTTGTTTTGAAAACACCGGAAGAATTGTATAGAAGATGGGCTCCCTTTGGTTTTCTTTCTTCGCATACACGAAGTCATGGTGCACCACCAAAAGAGCCATGGGAATACAGCAAATCATTTTTGGATGAGTATCGCTTAAGCGATGAGATGAAATATAAACTGATGCCATACGTGTATGCACAGGCAAAGCAATGCACTGAAAAAGGATTGCCAATGGTCAGGGCTTTATTTGTTGAATATCCGGATGATCCGGGTGCATGGCAAATAGAAGATGAATACCTGTTCGGCTCCGATATTTTGGTGGCGCCTTTTTTTCAGGATAGTGTGTATGAAAGAAATGTTTACCTGCCCGGAGGAAAGTGGATCAACTACCAAAGCGGCGAAGTGTATAACAGCGGATGGAACCACATAAAAGGAGGAAAGATCGCAGCAGTAATTTTGGTACGTGATGGGGCAGCCATACCAAAAATCAAGCTTGCCCAATCAACACAGGATATGGATTGGAAGCATATTGAATGGGTGATTTATAGTACAGATAAAAAAACTGCCACCGGGCTTATTTGTCTTCCGTCTGATAATGTGTTACATGCTGTTTCTGTAAAGGGCAACCGACTTATCAGCGATCCATATAATGGAGGTGTAAAGTGGAATATTCATTCTTATAAAACCAATAAATAAATTATGAGGAAGTTACTTTTGAGGTGCTGTTCATTAATGTTGTTGGGAAGTATTGCTACTAACGGACAACTGTATGCGCAGTATCAATATCCATTTCAGAATCCAAAGCTTGATGTGGAAAAACGAATTGATAACATCATTTCCTTACTCACGCCTGATGAGAAAATTATCTGCCTGGGAACCAACCCAACCATTCCACGATTAGGAATAAAAGGATCAGGGCATATTGAAGGATTGCACGGAGTGGCTTTAGGCGGTCCCGGTAATTGGGGACGGCGAAAGTTGGTAACTACAACTACTTTTCCTCAATCGTACGGACTTGGAGAAACATGGGATACCGCTTTGATAAGAAGAGTAGCGGCAACCGAAGCTTATGAAGCAAGATATATTTTTCAAAGTGAAAAATATAATACCGGAGCTTTGGTAGTGAGAGCGCCCAATGCAGATATTGGCCGTGATCCACGCTGGGGAAGAACAGAAGAATGTTATGGTGAAGATGCGTGGTTCAATGGTTGCATGGTTCAGGCTTATGTAAAAGGATTGCAGGGAAATGATCCGAAGTACTGGATGACTGCTTCTTTAATGAAACATTTTTTGGCCAATAGCAATGAAAATGACAGGGAACGATCCTCTTCAGATTTTGATGAACGTTTATTCCGAGAATATTATTCTCTTCCCTTTAAAATGGGTATAGAAGCAGGTTCCAGGGCTTTTATGGCGGCATACAATAAGTACAACGGCATTCCTATGATGGTGAATCCCGTTTTAAAAAATATCGCCATAAATGAATGGGGGCAAAATGGAATTATTTGTAGTGATGGTGGTGCATTAGGTTTGTTATGGAAAGCGCATAAATATTATCCTGACAGTGCATGGGCCGCCGCAGCTGCAGTAAAAGCAGGCATCAACCAATTTCTTGACAGGTACATCAACCCTGTAAAAAGTGCATTAATCGACGGGCTTTTAAAAGAAAGCGACATTGATCAGGCAATTCGTGGTGTCTTTAGGGTAATGATAAAACTTGGTTTGCTTGATCCACCAGAAATGGTTCCTTATGCATCTATTAAAGATGGAGAAGAGCCATGGCTCGGTACAAAAAATAGGGAGTTGGTAAAAGAGGTAACCCAAAAATCAATTGTACTGCTAAAGAATAAAAATAATTTTCTTCCCCTTGATAAAAATAAAATTAAATCTATTGCAGTGATAGGGCCATATGCCAACCAGGTTTTGTTAGACTGGTACAGCGGCACGCCGCCCTATTCCATTTCAGTATTGGAAGGCATTAAAAATAAATTGGGGAATAATGTCCTGGTAAGATGGACTTCAGGCACAGATGCAGACAGTGTAAAAACGCTGGCCAAAACATCTGATTATGTGATAATGGTGGTTGGCAATCACCCTTGGTGTAATGCAGGCTGGGGAAAATGCCCTGTGGAAAGTGACGGTAGGGAAGCGGTTGACAGAAAAACTATTTACCTTGAACAGGAAGAGTTAATTAAAGAAGCTTACCGCATAAATCCTAAAACAGTAGTGGTATTAGTTGCAAGTTTCCCTTATGCTATTACCTGGACGCAACAAAATATGCCCGCTATCATTCAACTAACGCACAACAGCCAGGAAGAAGGAACTGCATTGGCCGATGTTTTATTTGGAGATTATAATCCTGGAGGAAGATTGGTGCAAACGTGGCCACGATCTATGGATCAGCTTCCGCCGATGATGGATTATAATATACGAGATGGACGCACTTACATGTATTTTAAAGGCGATCCTTTGTATCCATTTGGTTATGGCTTAAGCTTCACCTCTTTTGCCTATTCTAATTTTAAAATAAATAATAAAACAATAAAACCTGGTGGGGAAATAATCGTAGATGTTGACATTACTAACACCGGGAAAAGAACAGGTGATGATGTTCCGCAATTATATATTGAGCATTTACATTCTGTTGTTGAAAGGCCGCATAAAGAATTGAAAGCATTTCAACGTGTCACATTAAAACCGGGCGAAAGGAAAACTATTCACCTAAAATTTAGAGCAGCCGATTTAAAATATTGGGATGAAAACCTGCACAGGTATGTGTTGGAGGCTGATCAGGTTAAGCTGATGTTAGGAACTTCTTCTGATGATATTAAATTCCTGGAAATCGCTACGGTGGTGGAATAAATATTTAAAAGAAAATGAAACAAAGGGTATGTTGCTATTTGATATAATCTTATTGCCTAAAAATATTCTCTCATAAAAAAATTGATTCTAATGAAAAATTTATCCAGATTTTTTTTCATTTTTTGTATTGGCATTTTTTTATACAGTTGTAATCAAAATACCACTGCAACCCCTGTTTCAGAAAATTCCCTAAACCAGATCCCTCATCTTGAAAAGCAGGGAACCGCTACCAGGCTTGTTGTTGATGGAAAGCCTTTTCTGATGCTTGCTGGTGAATTGCACAATTCAACTGCCGGAGGCTTTGATTACATGAGGCCCGTATGGGAAAGAATGGCTGATAAAAACCTGAATAGCGTTATCGCAACAGTCTCATGGGAACTTATGGAACCTGAAGAAGGTAAATTTAATTTTGCTCTGGTTGATAGTGTGATTACCGGTGCGAGACAAGCCAATTTAAAATTGGGATTGATCTGGTTTGGCAGTTGGAAGAATGCGGGTTCAACTTATATACCCGAGTGGGTAAAAAAAGATTATAAAAAATATCCACGGGCCAGGGATGAAAAGGGAAAGCCTCTGGAAATTCTGTCAACATTCGGTGAGGCTGCCGCTGCGGCAGATGCTAAGGCTTTTGAAGCTTTGATGCGGCATATCAAAGATGTAGATAGCAAATACCAGACAGTAGTGATGATGCAGGTAGAAAATGAAATGGGTGTACTCGATAACCTGGGAACCAGTCCCGGCAATGCACGCAGAGATTTTAGCAATGCAGCCAATTCAGCTTATAACAGTGATGTGCCAAAAGGGTTAATATATTATCTCATTCAACATAAACAAAATTTGTACCCTGAGCTCAGTAAAGTATGGGGCGCTAATGGCTTTAAAACATCCGGCTCCTGGGAAGAGGTATTTGGCAAAAGTTTTATCAAGCCTGATAACAAGGATTGGAAATTGAATTCATTTTATACAGAAGAACTTTTTTCAGCCTGGAACTATGCAAAATATACGGAAAAAGTAGCCGCTGCCGGCAAAAAAGAATACCCTATACCGATGTATGTAAACGCATGGCTTAAGCAACCATTCAGTTTTATTCCTGGTAAGTATCCTTCCGGGGGGCCGTTGCCGCAAGTGCTTGATATATGGCGTGCTGCGGCTCCTTCAATTGATTTCATCGCTCCTGATATTTATACGGATGAATTTAAATGGGTATGTGATGAATATACCCGGAGTGGTAATCCATTATTTATACCCGAGACAAGGGGAGGAGAAATTGCTGCTGCGCGTGCCTTCTATGCTTTTGGCCGATATGATGCCTCTTGTTTTTCTCCATTTGGAATCGATGGTGATACCGATGCAGAAAATGAACCGTTGGGTGAAACGTATGCTGTGCTTCAAAAGATGTCTCCTGTCATTTTGCAAAACCAGGGGAAGGGTACCATGAAAGGAATATTGGTGGACACTGTTTCAAGGACTCAGCAATTTGAAATGGGCGATTATTTGATAAATGCAAAACTTGCCGGTGGCAAAAGCACATCTATAGCGGGAGGCCTTATCATACAAACAGGCCCTGCAGAATTTATAGTTGCCGGAAAAGCCCTGGATATATTTTTTTTACCAAAAGATTCGACTGCCCGAATTGGTATCCTGGCAGTGGATGAAGGAACTTTTGAAAATGGAAAATGGATTGCTCAAAGGAGATTAAATGGTGATGAAACGCATGCAAGTACCTGGGACGGTACAGGCAATAAATTACCTGCGGATAAGATTAGTATCCAGAAAATTTCTCTTTACAGGTATGAGTAAATGATATATTTATACCGATTATACCATCAAATAGTCCAATGCCTTTTTCTATCGGCATAATACCATCTAAGATTTCAACGTAGTCCTTTGGACTCCTTATTAAATCAAGATGGTACTACTTTATCTGCAATTATAAATACCGGGTAAAATGCTGGCGGTATTGGTACATCATTTTAACTTTTGAAAAGGATTATATTAGTGACAGCCGGTAACCTGAATTTGTAGAAAACAGGAATACCGGCTGCCAATATTTTACCCGGTTTAAAATTATTTTACCGGTTTTATCATAAATGAATAACTATAATCTTTGTACTCCATCCGATATTGTTTTAAAGGCCATGTACCCCATGAATTAATACCTCCAACTCCGGTTTGCTCCAGGTCAATATTTAATGTGGTCATATCTCTTTCTTTCAGTTCACCGAAATGACGGTTATGTTTTTCAAGGCCATCATCTAAGTCTTCATCAAGGAAATGGCGGGCGGCAATATTCAAAACAGTATCTCCGCTGATCCATAATCCTGTACCATTTTCATCCGTTAATTTAACCCACCTTACATCGGTTTTATTACCCGTTTCCTGTGGCCGTAAGTAAGGATGAAACTGATCATGCACATTCATCTTGTACAAACCAACAAAAGCTGCGTCTTTTCGATCCCAGTAATTTTCTGAAGGGCCGCGGCCATACCATTCCATTTGGTTATATTCTTTTGGTAGCATCATTTGCATACCAAATTTAAACATCATCGGTTCCTGCTTTGAACTATCTGCATGCATGGATTCAGTCACTTTAATAATGCCATCTCCATTCAATTGATAGTTAATATCCAACAACGCATACACATCCGGTAGAGAATAATGCATGTTTAATTTTATGTTTTTGGTATTTGAAGAATCAATATTAAAACCAAGCAATACATAATTATGGCTGGCTCGTTTCCAGTTTAGCAGTTTTTGCTGCAGCCCAGCGCCAAAATCATTGTCAGTAGGGGCACGCCAGAAATTGGGTTTTAAATCATACCCTTCTTTAATAAAGTTATTGCCATCAACAATATATTGATGTAACAATCCATCATTGTGACTGAAAATGAATTTCGCTTTGCTATTATTAACTGTGATGAAACTATCGGAAACCCGTACATGTAAATTATCGGCTTCTGGCAATGTAATTATATTATTTAAATGACTATAGAGGACAAGTTGGTCTTTGGCAATTTGCCAATTGGCAGGTACAAGACCTTCTGCTACTTTGGTTTTGTAATAAACATTTAGAAAAATTTCTTTGTAACTAACCTGCGGCAAGTTATAATGCAAATCAACTAAAGCAGTTTCCCATGGGGCTATTTTGAGGGATTCGTATTTCCCTTTTTGAATAATCTTTCCATCGGCCACCAATTCCCAATCAAGATATACGTCCTGCAAATCTTTAAAGAAATTTTCATTGTACACTTTTATCTTACCAGTAGTCAGGTCAGAAGGATAGGTAAATATGTTCTGATATTCCTTTTTTACTTCCAGCATATGTGGATGCAGTGTGCGGTCAGGCGCAACCAGGCCGTTATCATTAAAATTTTGATCACTCGGCATATTGACACCATAATCTCCTCCATAAGTCCAGATGGTATCTCCACGATCGGTAATTTTTTGAAATCCCTGGTCCACAAAATCCCATATATATCCGCCCTGCATGTGCGGATAATATTTGCGGATGGTATCCCAATAATCATTGAAATTACCATCAGTATTGCCCATGGCATGTGCATATTCAACTAATATGAATGGCTTGTGATTATTTTTGCTGTCGTATTTTACATGATATACCATATCATCCGGTGATGGATACATCGGGCAATAAATATCAGAAAAAGGTGTGGCGCTTGCTGGCTCATATTCTACCGGGCGGGATGAATCGCGATGTTTGATCCATTCATAACATTTTTCAAAATTTATGCCCATACCAGCTTCATTGCCCATAGACCAAATGATAACACTGGGGTGATTTTTATCACGTTCTACCGCGCGTGAATCACGTTGAAAATGTTGTAAGAACCAATCTGGCTTTTTAGATAGAGAATTAGCACCAAAGCCCATTCCATGCGATTCGAGGTTGGCCTCGTCCACTACATATAATCCATATTTGTCGCACAACTGGTACCAGTAAGGATCATTGGGATAATGGGAAGTACGCACCGCATTAATGTTATTTTCTTTCATGATCCGGACATCCTGTTCCATTCGTTCCTTGCTAATCACCTGCCCTGTAAAAGGATCCATTTCGTGTCGGTTGACTCCTTTTATTAAAATAACTTTTCCATTTACAAGCAACACTCCATCTTTTATTTCTACTTTTCTAAACCCTGTTTTTTGCGGGATCACTTCTATCACTTTGCCATGCTTATCGGTTAAAGTAGTAAGAACCGTATATAAATAAGGCGTTTCTGCAGACCATTTTTTTGGATCATTTAATGTTATCGCTACATTTTTAAATTTTACTGAATCATCCAGCGTGGTTGAAGTTTTACTGATAGAAATACCGGATGAATCTAATAATTCAAAAGAGGCTTTATAATTCTTTAAAGCACGATCATTGTTATTTAAAAAATCGAGGCTGATATTTAATTGACCATTTTTATAATTATCAGTTAAATCAGGAATAATCTGAACATCACGGATATGAACCTGGTTGCGGGCATACATATACACATCGCGGTTTACGCCTGCCAGCCGCCACATATCCTGGTCTTCAATATAACTTCCATCACTCCAGCGATAAACCTGGAAGGCAATCAAATTTTTTTGCCCGGGCTTTACATATTTGGTAATATTAAATTCAGCAGGGAGTTTACTGTCCTCGCTGTATCCAACCCATTGGCCATTTACCCATATATAAAAACAGGAGCGAATGGCGCCAAACTGGATATAAATATCTTTTCCTTTCCAGCTTTTATCAACCATTATTTCTCTTCGGTAAGAACCTACCGGGTTATATTGCCCGGGTACATGAGGCGGATTTGGTTTTATTAAGTAATCAAAGTCATATTGGATATTGGTATAAATCGGAATGCCATAGCCATTCACTTCCCAGGTAGCAGGCACTTTAAAATTCACCCAATGACTATCATTATAATCAGTTTTCCAAAATCCTAAAGGTCGATCGGAGGGTTTATCTACCCAATTGAATTTCCAGTTGCCATCCAAAGACTGAAAGTATTTTGAAGGTTGCATATCATCATGAAGAGCCAGTTCTTTAGTTTCATATGCAAAATACGTAGCGTGCATGGGTTCACGATTGTATTCATTGATGAATTCATTTTCCCAAAAGGCTGGCGGCTCCTGCGATTGGCCCAAAAGTTTTCCAATACTCAATATTAAGGCGGTAAGTACAAATAATTTTTTCACTGAAGATTGATTTGTTATGTTATAAAAATTTTTAAACGTCAATTTTACAATAGGTAAGATTAAAGTGTCTTCTTCTTTTTCATGGAAGATTCTCTGAAAATAGGAATTGGTTCTAAAATAATTTTTCGGTTCTGCTGTTTGTTTTTTTCCTTCGGGGAAATTAATTCTAATAATAACTTGATGGATTCCTTTCCCATTAATACTGTTTGCTGATCTACAGTTGATAATGAAGGGGTGATATGTTCACCAAAATGCTCGTTGGCAAAACCAATTACACCCACCTTGCCTGGAATTTTAATATTTCTATCTTTTAATTCCTTAATAGCTCCCAGGGCTGTAAAATCTTCAACAGCAAAGATTGCATCCGGGGGATTTGGTTTTTCAAAAAAATATTTTACTGCTTCCTTTCCTGATTTAATAGAAATATTACCTACATAAATTAAACTTTCATCAAATGGAATGTTATGAGCGGCTAAAGCAGCCTTATATCCTTTTAAACGGGTATTCCAAATGCTTATATGCTGTGAGGCTGAAATATGGGCAATACGCTTGTAACCTTGTTTAATCAGGTGTTCCGTTGCCAAAAATGCGCCCTTGAAATCATCAATAACAACAGATGGGAGACCGAGGTCATCATTGGTTCGATCAAAAAAAACAAGAGGGATATTTCTTGCCTTTACCTCCAGGAAATGAGAAAAATCAACAGTGTTTTTTGCTATGGAAGCCAGTATACCATCTACCCTTGCACTTAAAAAAGTTTCAATTCCTTTTGCTTCATGTCTCATGTCCTCATTAGATTGATAAATAAGGACATTGTATCCATTTTGATTGGCAATACTTTCAATGCCATGAACTACAGATCCGAAAAAATTAATTTCTGCACTGGGAATGATAACGCCAATCACATTTGTTTTACCAGATTGCAGAGAGGCTGCTATTGTGTTTTTTTTATAGTTTAAACGGCCGGCTGTTTTTTGTACAGCTTGCTTTGTTTTTAAACTAATAGCCGGATGATTACTTAATGCACGGGAAACTGTAGCCGGAGTAACATTTAGTTCCTTTGCAATATCAGCTATCGTTACTTTATATTTCAATTAGAATTATTTAATGATTTTTCGGTGCTAATATTTATTTCAATAATTTTTGAATTTATACGACAAATTCCATTTAATAAAATTAAGTTCATATAATCTTAAATTCTATTCCTCCACATTGATATTTATTGAAGTAGTGTTCATCCCTTGTACTACTGCCTTTAATTTTATTTCGCCTGCAGATTTGCCAGATTTTACGATAACCAAACATCTTCCCTGCCATGCTTTACGTTCCTCACCCTGGAAACTTTCAAGGCTTCGTGGATTTGCATTTCCTACTCCTACAATGGTTCCGGGGCCATCAATTTCAAATTTTACCAGGTTTTCTGCCAATGGGTTTCGATTGCCTTTTGCATCTAATAGTTCAACCGTTACATAACTAAGGTCCTGGTTATTTGATTTAATCGAGGTTCTATCTGCTGTTAATTTTATTGTTGTAGGATTTGAAGCGGTAGCAATTTGCGAAGAGTTGATAATTTTATTTTTAGCATCGTACCCAACTGCTTCTAGTACACCTTGCTGGTAAGGCACCTGCCATGAAGCCATATATTTGGTAGAACGATTCGTCAATTTTTTTCCAAGCGACTTCCCATTTAAAAACAATTCTACCTGTGTACAGGACGAATAAATAGTAACTTCAATGGGTTTATTTTCATAGCCTGCCCAATTCCAATTACTCACTGCATCAAGCCAATTCCATTTGGCCCATGATTCTTTATTTGGATTTAGCTCAAATGAAGGTACAGGCGGTGTTACAAAAAGCGAAATCTGTCCATCTTTCCATAGTGCATCTCTGTAATAAGATTGCGGGCGTTTCCAGCCACAGATATCTATATCACCACAGTAAGCGAGGTTCCATGGATAAAAATTTTGTTTTTGAAAATAGCCCAGCCAACCGATGCTTGCTTCGCCAATGTAATCATAGGCAGTCCATACAAAATCGCCTATCACATAAGGATGATCCACCACGTCCATCCAGCTTTCAAAAGCTTCCAAAGGATAGGATTCGGTACCGACCATGATTCTTTCAGGTTGTCTTTTATGATCTTCGGCGTAAATATCTTTATTTAAATGATCTCCACCTGCGGCATAGTTATATCCTGCCACATCCAACTGTGCAAAATATGGGTCCTTGTCTTCATTTAATCCATTAACTGCAGAAGTTACAGATCTTGTTGGATCTAAGCTTTTTACATAATCCACGAGCAATTTAGCCGTTGCAACTCCTTCAGCATTTCCTCTTTCAGGAATTTCATTTCCTATGCTCCACATAATAATTGATGGATGATTTCTATCTCTTCTAACCATACTTTCGATATCTTTTTTCCACCAGTCTTTAAAATACAAATGATAGTCGTAAGGATTTTTGCCAAAGTTCCAGCAATCGAATGCTTCATCCATTACCAGCATTCCAAGGCGGTCGCATGCATCCAAAAATGCAGGGCTCGGCGGGTTATGGCTACACCTTATAGCATTGAAACCACTTGCTTTCAATAATTCAACTTTTCTTTCTTCTGCCCTGTCGTATGCCTTAGAACCAAGTGGGCCGTTATCATTGTGAAAACATCCTCCTTTCAGTTTAACGGTTTTTCCATTCAACTGAAAACCATTATTTACATCGAATGAAATTTTTCTGATACCAAAACTATTGGTATCGGTACTTAACAAATTACTATTACTATAAATAGATGTAATTGCGGTGTATAATGCAGGAGATTCGCAAGACCACAATTGAGGATTTTTGATAACAGCATCCTGGTTAAATTCGAAAGATTTCTTTGCAGCTACAATCTTTTTTAATTCGGTAGTAGCAACCTCGGCTCCTGATGCATTTACATACTTCGTGATAAAGTCAACTGATGCATCCTGGCTCGTTTCATTTACAACAATAGTTTTACAATTTATTGTTGCAGTATTGTTACTTACTTCGGGTGTGGAAATAAAAGTCCCCGATTGGGCGATATGAATTGGCTCCATCATTTTAAGCCATACATGCCTGTAAATTCCTGAGCCCGAATACCAGCGGCTATTTTGCCCTTCATTCTTTACTTCTACTGCAATAACATTAGTACCATTAAATATTACATGATCAGAAATATCAAACATAAAACCTGTATATCCATAAGGATGATTTCCCAGGTGATGGCCGTTGATCCAAACATCTGCATTCATATAAACACCATCAAATTGAATGTATATTTTTTTGCCTTTGTCTTCAGGTGTAACTGTAAATGTTTTTCGATACCAACCAGTACCGCCGGTAGTAAATCCGCCACTTACCTGGCTAATAGCATCCCGGTTAAAGGGAGAATGGGTTCCTTTCAAATCTTCAATACTCCAATCATGTGGCAGATCAATTTTTCTCCATTTTGAATCATCAAAATTTATTTGCTCTGCACCCTGAACGCCACCTAAATGAAAAGTCCAGTCATTATCAAACTCTTTGGTTATATTGTTTTGTGCGGCAATACTCATAGAAAATATCAGCAGGCTGCAAAAAATTATTAATCTGTTTATCATTTTAAAAATATTGAAATTATAAAAAAGGTGGAAGCATTGCTCCCACCTTTAAAAATCTTTATTAAAAAAAATTTAGTAAAGCGGGTTTTGCACCAGTTTATTATTCCTGTTTATTTCATCCAATGCTATTGGAAATAAATAAAACCTCGGATTCCACGCCCTAGTCTGCACACTTTTAACTGTGTATATAGGAGCCGCATATGTAGTATGGTCAGGATTAAGTTTGTAAAGAATATCAATTCCTTGTGCATCGGTATACGACTTGTCTGCAATTAGCCAACGCCGAATATCAAAAAAGCGTTGTCCTTCATACGCCAGTTCAATTAGACGCTCATTTCTATAACGGTCCATCAAAGCTGCTCCTGATTCAGTAATATCAGGCATAAAGGCTCTTTTTCTTATCATATTAAGGTATGTTTTAGCCTCTCCTTCCTCGCCTAAACCAATGCATGCTTCTACATAATTTAAGATAATTTCTGTATAGCGTATATAACGCCATGGCTGAGTTTGTTTATTAAACTGTGCATCAATTGTAGGATCAATAAATTTACGTAAAAAATAACCGGTATAAGTGCCATTCCAGTTTTCAAAAGGGCTGTTCCTTGTATCCAGGCCCGCAATAATATCAATTCCTGATCCATTCCATTTTTCACGGTTGGAAGTATTTATGATACCTATAGGATCCTGTGAAATTACATCAGCGGGCCGTGTGCGCCATTTTGCACCATTGTAATTAATTGTTGCATAAAAACGTGGATCGCGGTCTGTATAAGGCGATGCAGCTTCTGCAGGATCGCTCCAGTTAAACTTTGTCCCATTGCTCATTTCATAAGCATCCACCAATTGTTGGGTTGGTGTATTACTTCCCCAGCCATGATAGCCATTGGGGTTGTTGTATAAACCAGGGTTGTAACCATCCCAATTCTGATCAACTTTTGTTGTAAAATATTTGAAGAAAATATCTTCTGAAGTTCCCTGTTTCAAAAAGATATCACTATAATTTTGTGTTGCTTCGGCTGCACTTGCAGGATTAGGCATATATAATCCATAACCGGCAGAGGGCGCCAAATCAATTACAGCTTTAGCAGCGTCCTTTGCAGCCTGCCAGCGTGCTGTTCTGTCGCCACCAACATAGCCAATCAGTTCTTTATTTGCATAACTACCAGCCCATGAACCATTGCTATTGGCAAAATCGCCTGCAGCCTCTAAAAGAACCCTTGATTTTAAAGCCAGCGCTGCACCTTTTGTAGGTCTACCTTTGCTATCCTGAATAACAGGTAATAAAGAAGCTGCAGAATCCAGTTCATCAGAAATAAATTTTATATTTTCTGCGTAAGTATTACGTGGAACAGCAAAAGTATCTGTTAAACCATAAGCCTTTGTAATAATTGGAACAGCACCATATATGGATAACAAGTTATTATAGATATATGCTCTTAAAAAATGTACTTCTCCTTTCATTGCATTCTTGATTGCAGCATCAATAGGTGCATTTTCAATCTTACTAAAAAAAACATTTGTAGCCCTTACAAATTTATATTCAGTGGTCCAATTGTATTGTTTTAAATTAGATGCCCAAAAATTTGCATCAAAAATTGACAAATCACTTGGATTAATAAGGCTCTTAGTTACATTACTGGAGCCAAAATCGGCATTGTACATAGATTCATCCGCCATAGATGCCATCATAATACAACCAAAACCATGTGGAACACCGCTATAGATATTATTTATAAAAGTCTGGATCAAAGCAGGATCATTCCATACAGTAGCATCAGAAAACTGATCTACCGGTGCAATATCCAGTTGCTTTTTACAGGAGGTCAATTGCATAAACATTGCTGCAACTAAAATAATTGATAAAATACGTTTACGTTTCATATAAGAATAATTTAAAAAGTTAATGTTAATCCTGCTGATACCACTCTTTGTAAAGGATAACTTTGTCCGCTACCAGCAGATGCTTCCGGATCAAAATCTTTATAATCAGGACTGTAAGTAAGCAGGTTATAGCCACTCAGGAATACCCTGAACAATTGAATTCCCATTTTATCAGTAATTCTTTTTGGAAGGGTATATCCAAATTGTAGATTTTTTAAACGGAGATAATCTGTTTTCTTTAAGAAATAGGTATTTCCGTTGCTTGCCCAGTATTCATTTCCCCTATTATAAGTTCTGGGTTTACTACTGGTTGTGTTATTAACAGTCCATCTTCCGTCGGCGAAGCTTTGAAGAAAATTACCTATTTCTCCGGATTCTGTACTTATATAATTTACTGCTCCTATGGCACCTTGAGCTAAAATCGACAGATCAAATCCTTTGTATTGCAAATTTAAATTTATGCCACCGGTAAAAGTGGGCACATTTGATTTATCACTTCTTACCTGATCGTTCGCATCTATTACCCCATCACCATTAACATCTTTAAAAATAACATCACCTGGTCTTGCACCAGACCAGTGAGGATATTTATCAATAGCTGCCTGATCCGCAAATATGCCAATTGCCTGGTAATACACTCCGGTGTTCATAGGTTTACCGGTTGATTGTTTATAGGCCGGGGCACCAGGTGCTTCATCCCAGAATAAAATTTTATTTTTTGCATAACCTCCATTTACAGAAATGGAATAATTAAAATCATTTATGCTATTTCTATAGGTTACAGTAAAATCAAAACCAGCATTTCTCACCCTGCCAATATTTTCCGCTGGCAATGTTATGCCTGAAGAAGCAGGAACTGAAGCATTTCTGAAAGCCAATACATTGGATCTTTTATAATTAAAATAATCAAACTCAACAGACAATTTATTGTTTAATAAGGAGGCCTCAAAACCAATATTGGCTTGATTAGCTACTTCCCAGGTTATATTCGGATTGGGAACACGTGTTTCATATGATGTTACATTTTCTGTGGAACTATTAGTAACAAAAGGAAGGTAAGGCGAACCAAGAATATTACCATATGCATAGGTGCCTAAATATTGAAATTGCTGGGGCGTTCCATTAGGGCCAACTTGAATTCTATCATTTCCAGTTTTACCCATTGATCCGCGAATTTTTAAGCGGTCAATAAAATGAACATTGTTTTTAAAGAAATTCTCTTCGGATACAACCCATCCTGCTGAAATACCAGGAAAGAATCCCCATCGGTGATCTGCGGGAAAATTATAACTACCATCCTCACGCCAAACAAATTCGGCAAGGTATTTATCTTTATAGGCATAATTAACCCTACCAAAATAATTTAATCTTGTAACTAATGTTCCTGACCCGCTATTACTTAAGTCTGCAGGTCCTCCAAGAGAAAGTTCATCAATTGCTGAAGAAGCAAAGTACCTTCTGAAAGCATCAAAATACTCAGTATTTCCTTTGCGAAATTCTGAACCTACCAATAATTTGATAGAATGTTTATCAGCAATCTTTGTCTCATAATTTATTAACCCATAAATAGTTTTGGTTAATTCATCACGGGAGTATTGATACAACCTTGCATCATCAAAACCTCTTTTACCTTTTATCAAAGTAGGATGGCCGTTAGCATCAAGGTTATTAAAATCAGCAGTATATAAATACCAGGGGGTTTGCCATGTTTTTCTAAAATCAAACCCTTTATCAATTGCAGCTGTTCCGGTAAGTGACAATCCTTTTACCCAGGGAATATTAATATTTAATTTCAAATTAGTATTCAATGTATAATACTTGTCTTTATCATAACCGGTAGCATCCGTACTTATTACTACAGGGTTATCTCCATATTCAATATCCGGGCCGGGAGTACCGTCAGGCCAATATGCAGGCAAGTTGGGTTTTCCTCTCATTACCATTCTGAATATAGAACCTGCACCACGTACCGGGTAATTCTTGTCTTCCATTCTGCCGGCCATATCAAATGTTAAAGAAATATCCTTACTGATTTTGCCATCAATATTTGTTCTTAGATCATATTGATTGTATTTGGTAGCGCTGTGGTAGTAATTGCCATCCTGTGTTTTTGCACCTATTGAAACAAAATACCTCAAATTTTCTGCTCCGCCTGATATGGTAGTATTGTAAGAAGTTTGAAGTGATCTTGGCTTCAATGTTGCTTTAAACCAATCAGTATTGGGATATTTCCATGGATCGGAACCATCTGAATATTTTTTTATTTCATCGGAAGTATAAACTGGTGGATTGCCTGCATAAGATGCTATTTCATTCAACATGGTAGCATAAGTTGCTGCATCAGCCATTTTTGGAAGTTTGGTAGGCTGATTATACCCATAATTTACATTAAAAGTAATTTCTGGCTTACCCAATCTACCCCTCTTAGTTGTGATTAATATAACTCCATTAGCAGCCTGTGAACCATAAATAGCGGCAGATGCATCTTTCAGTACGGTTATGCTTTCAATAGTGTTAGGGTCAATCCTTTCAAGACTCCGGCCTGCAATACCATCAACTACTACCAAAACATCATTATTACCCAAACTATTCACGCCCCGAATTCTTAAAGTAGAACCATCATAGCCAGGTTCACCACTTCCTTGCAAAGCTGTAAGGCCAGGCACACGGCCTACTAAACTATTACTTACATTGGTAGCAGGAGATTTTACAATGTCTGTTCCTTTGATGGTACTTATAGCGCCTGTTAATGTTGCCTTTTTTTGTGAACCATACCCAACTACAACTACTTCATCTAATTGACTATTAGAAACGGCAAGATCAATATTAAAATTGGTTTTATTACCCACTTCTACTTCCTGTGTCTTGTATCCTAAGTAGGATATTCGGAGTACTGATTTTTGATTAGGTACATCAATAGAAAATGCCCCATTAACATCTGTAGTAGCCCCAAGTTTGGAACCTTTTAAGGTAACACTTGCATTAGCAGTAGGATTACCTTGTTCGTCCTTCACGATACCGGTTACATGAATCTTATTCTGTGCATGTACTCCAATACTTAAAAGGATAATAAAAAAAGAAAGTAGAATTTTTTTGAAGAAATACCCAGGTAAGTGCTTAAATATGTTTAAGCTGCCCGGGTAAAACGCATTTGTTTGCTTTTTCATGATGGCAAATTGTTTTTGATTAATGAAATTGTTGGCATTATTTGGTTTTTTACTTGTAAAATTGACAATTAATGGAGTCGTCAAATTTTTTTTAAGGGTTAATAATCTTATTTAATACTTGAAGTATTTACATGAATGTTACTCTCTGCATATGCTTCAACGCTCAAAATGATAATAAATAAGGGAAAATGTTTTTTAGAGATACTTCGAAGCGTTTTATGGGCTTTGGCTACCTGGTAAATATGCATTTGTTTGCTTTCTCATAATGGCAATTTGTTTTTAGTTAAAAAAATCGTTTTAGTTCAGAATCGTTACTTGTTAAATTGACAATTAATTTAATAGTCAAATTTTTTTATTTTTTGAGATAAAAAAGGATTTAATATTTAATTTATAACTCCAGTTAAAAAGTGACGCAATCGTTTTACATAAAAATCTATGGAATGCTGAATATGATTTAGTTAATTCCTAGATTTTTGATTTTCGTAAAGTGGGCTTATGCAATCGTTTGCACGACAAATATAGGTATCCAATTGGGGATAACAAAATATTAACAATAAATTGTTATCCACATTTATTGGGTTGTTTATTCCCATTATGAGAGGATTAAATGAATGATTTGTTCTGAAAATTAAAACCGTTGCTAACAGACAAATTGAATAAAGTATCTGATATATAATGAAAGCATAGAGTTGATAATCGAAAAAATGAAATCAGGATCCAAGCCAAACTAATTTATATCATTATTTGAAATCCTTTATGTTGATAAATTAGCTAAAATACTTTGCCAGAAATTATTTGAAGTATATTCGTTATGAATGGTTTTTAAATTGCACTACATTGAATGATGTAGGCTGACTAATCTTTTTTTTGTTAGAGAAAGTAAACATAAAAGTTAGGTGTTCATGCGGAGAGTGAGGGATTCGAACCCTCGATACCCTTTCGGATATACACACTTTCCAGGCGTGCTCCTTCAACCACTCGGACAACTCTC
>DATCMY010000343.1:0-11437 GCA_036565505.1 Hanamia sp. | reverse complement strand
TTAATCCGAAAGTATTTTTCATGCTATCCTTTTCAAGTTTTTCATCAAAAGGTTTTTTTAATTCTATATTTATTTCAACATCATTTTTCGCTACCTCTTTCTTTTTATCATGGAAATTATTTCTCTTAATCTTTTCATTGGCGCCTTCTCCAAAAGTTGGCAGTTTGCCTATTTTTTCTTTGGAAGAAAAAATATTTTGTCTTGGTGATTTTACAAGGCTGCCATTAGAAAATCCAGGTTGTTTAATACTTTTATTTTTCGCTATGGTCGTATCCGAAGAAGATATAATTTTCGGTATTTTAAATCCAACTGTATCTGTATTTTTTTCAGCAGCAATTGCAGATTTATTATAAGATGAATCTCGCTTTTTATCCGTAACTTTTTCACTATTATTTTTTATGGATTGCCTAAAATAATTATCCTGAGGTTTTTTGATAATTTTTCCGGAATTAAATAACCAGTATCCGCCGGTTAAGAAAAATAAGCATAAGAAAAATAAAATAAATGCCATTTTTCTCTGTTTGCCTTTATTGGAAATTCGTTTTTCAATATTGAGCCACGCGGATTCAGACGGATGAATGTTTAGCTCATCCAGCTTCTTCTGTATATTTTTCTCAAATTTATTTTGTTCCATATTGACCGTCTTGTTCTTTTATTGAAAATTTTTCAATCCATTCTATGAGTAAACTCCTGGCTCTTGCATATTGCGATCTTGATGTGCCATCGCTGATACCGAGCATGGAAGCTATTTCAACGTGTGTATAACCTTCCACCGCATGAAGATTAAATATCGTTTGAAATCCTGTTGGCAATTGCCTTATCAATTCTGCGAGTTCTTTTGTTTGAAGTGTCACCTCAGGATTATCAGTAGAAACAAGGTGCAATGGCATTTCATCAAAAGAAAGATCATACTGGTATTTCCGATTACTTTTAAGGTAATTTAGTGCGGTATTAACCATAATTTTTCTTATCCAGGAACCTAGTTCTCCATCAGATTTATATTGTTTCAAATGCTTAAAAACTTTTACAAATCCTTCCTGTAATACATCTTCTGCATCGCTAATGCTTTTAGTGTATCGAAAACACACACCAAGCATTGAAGGCGCAAAATGATCATACAACCTTCGCTGAGCCTCTGGCTTTAGTTTAAGACAATCTTTCAATAATTGATGATAATCTATTTGGTGCATTACAGGAGTTTGACAATCATTAATTCAGATTCGTTGCATTTAAGAAAACTTTTTTAATAAACTACCTTTGAAACTTGCAATCAACAATTCAACTAATAAAATGAATCTTCAGCAAAAAGACGAAAAGTACATCTGGCATCCTTACACACATCAAAAAAACAGGTTACCCGCCATCCCGATAGTTAAAGGAAATAAAGCCATTCTTCATGATGAAGAAGGTAATAAATATATTGATGGCATTAGTAGCTGGTGGGTAAATATTCATGGGCATGGAAATAAATTTATTGCCAGAAAAATTTTTGAACAGGCAAAAAAACTACAACAGGTAATTTTTACAGGATTTACACATCATCCTGCTGTTGAACTTGCTGAGAAATTATTAAAAGTTTTACCAGGCAATTTTGCAAAAATATTTTACAGTGATAATGGATCTACTGCTACAGAAGTCGCACTCAAAATCGCCATTCAATATTGGTCGAATGTAGGTGATTCAAAAAGAAATAAAATCTTTGCATTTCATAATTCCTACCACGGCGATACATTTGGAGCGATGAGCGTGAGCGAGCGTGGAATCTATACTTTTGCTTTTCATGATAAATTATTTGAAGTAATATTTATAGATAAGCCAAACAGCGATAATCTTGATCAGTTAAAAGTAGAAATAGAAAAATATAAAAATGAAATAGCGTGCCTTATTTATGAACCTATATTGCAGGGTGCAGGTGGAATGCTGATGTATGAACCCGAAGATTTAAATGAACTATTAAGTTTTTTAAAACAAGAAAAAATCATTTGTATTGCAGATGAAGTATTAACAGGATTTTACCGCACAGGTAAGTTTTTTGCAGGGGATTATTTAGAAGAAAAAGCAGATATTATTTGCCTTAGCAAAGCGCTTACAGGAGGAACTATGGCGCTGGGAGTTACTGCTTGTACACAAACAATTTACGATGCTTTTGTAAGTGATGACAAAACCAAAACCTTATTTCATGGCCATTCTTTTACAGCGAACCCATTGGCCTGCACTGCAGCACTGGCAAGCCTTGAATTACTTAAAAAAGATAAGTGCTTAAAGAATATTGAAAATATTATTTCACATCATCAAAAGTTTTATAAAAAACTCCGGATATTTAAAGAGAAAAATATCATTAAAAATATTCGTCAATCCGGAACAATCATTGCTTTCGAAATTTGCACTTCTGAAAATGATAATTATCTGAATAATATAAGCAACTATTTTACCCCGTTTTGCCTGGAACATGGAGTATATCTACGTTCCATGGGCAACACCATTTATGTAATGCCTCCTTATTGTATTACTTCCAAAGAATTGAAAAAGATATATGGAGTAATAGAACAATTTTTAGAAAAGTAATGAAAGAGACATTCTAAGCCTTATTTTTCTGCTGCCAACTTTAGCATTTTTAATGCTTCTTCATATTGGGGCCCGGTAATTTTATCTAAAAAGATTCCTTTTATTTTATTCCAGGGATACCAACCCAGGGAAGCATTTACATTCCAGGTTAATTGCGTATGCCCATCTGTGTGAGAAGTAATTATAAACTCGTAACTAACCTGTGTAGAAGACCCGGATTCTAAATCAACTAAAATGGTATCTCTTTTAGATTCCATCAAATCAAAATTTATTGTTTTCCCTTTACTGTCATTTAAAGAAACTGAATTAATAATGCCAGTTTTTGCAGAATTATTTTTCACACTTACATTTTCATTTTGAAAAGCGGGATACCAGTTTTTCCAGTTATTAAAGTCCTGTATTTGCTCATCAACCTTATTTTGGGCAGCATTTATTAAAACGGATTTAGTTACCGTGACATTCGATGGCAGTAGCATACTAGCTAAAAGCATTACAATCAGAATAATGAAAATGCTAAAAATAAATCGAAGAAAACGCATAGTTTTTTAATTTATTCCCATTTGAAAACTTTGATAGATATGGCATAAACAATTATTCCCCAAAGTAATAATATTCCGATTTCCCATCTTACATCCCACAAATTTTTTCCTTCAAAAGCCACATCGCGCAGGGCATTATTTAAATGGGTTAAAGGCATTGCCTGGGCAATCCATCGTAACCATTTTGGAAATACATCTATTGAAAAAAAAGTACCACCGATTAAAAATTGTGGCAATGTAATCAGGTTGGCAAATGGTGGAATAGTATTGTCGCTTTTTGCGAGCCCGCTCACAATAAAACCAAAACCCATAAAAACTACCAATCCAATAAAACTTAAAATAAGTAATTCTATAAAAGTTTCAAATCCATGAATTAAGGTAAATCCAAATAAAAACCTGCCTGCAAGAATGATTACGATGGCAGTCAACAATTGAAAAATAACCCTGCTAAACATTTCACCCATAATAATATAGGTACGGCTGATTGGTGTTGCAAAAAATCTCTTTAAGACCAATGTATTTCTTAAGTTGAAAAACATAAATGCTACGCCGAAAACTCCAGATGCTAATAGCGAAAACCCAAGCTGGCCCGGTAGAATAAAATCAATGGTTTTATATCGGCGTATTTCAGTAATATCCTTCTTATAATCAAAATCAAAGTTGGCATACACGGGCCTTCCAGGATAATACCGATTACTCAATTCAGTAATAATACTTTCCGCAAGTGTTTTAAATTGAGGCCATTTGTCATTACTTGAGGTAGTACTTTTGAATGTAAAAATATAGGGCGGATTTCCAGATGTATTTTTTTGAATATTAATAACACCGGCAATCTTTCCATACTGCAAATCTTCATCAAGCAATTTTTTATCAGCATATCTTTTTATGATGACACCTTGCGTATTTTCGAATGCTTTGTAAAGTTCATTTGCAGTATCCGCATTATTATCAATTGCTACTTTGTAACTTTTCATTCCGCCACTATTGCCCATAAATCCAAAAACAAGAATAAAAACAAACGGAAAAGCAAATCCAAAAATTACCGAGGAAGGGCTTCTGAAAATTGCATGTAAACTGGCTTTTGTAATCGCCATCATGGCACGGAGCTGACTATATGATTTCATTAGAATAATCTAAATTTAAAGACGCAAAACTATTGGAGAAAAAATAATTTTCGGAAATAATTTCAAATTTAAAGCCAAATGTCGTATATTTGGATGACAATTGGCAGATATGAAAAATACAAAAACCTACAAAAAAAGTATCATTGAATCAGGCAAAGTAGAAGAAGTTGATGTACCATACGGACTTTCAAAGCAACCCTCAATTGCAAAAGATTTCACTTTCAATAAATTTAAAAAGATAACTTCTAAAACAGATTTCACTCAAAAAGAATGGGCAGATATTCTTCATATTTCTGAAAGAACCCTCCAAAGATATTCTAAAGAAAATTCTACATTTAGTTTTAGTATTACCGATAGAATTCTTCAAATTGATAAAATTTTAGAGCGAGGCCTGGAAGTGTTTGGCAGTTATGAAAAATTCATTCATTGGCTGCGGGGAAATCCTTACATGCTTGAAGGCCGTTTATCATTAAATGCTCTGGCAAGTTTTGAAGGGATTAATAATGTACTTACCCAATTGGGAAGAATTGAACATGGAATTTTAGCATGATAATTTACAGACTAACTACCGGTAAATTCGCAAACGACATTTCCGGAACAGGTGCAAAAATCTATGGTGGCCGTTGGAATCCGGTAGGATTAACGGCTTTATATACTTCACAATTTATTTCACTTGCTATACTTGAAATTCTTGTAAGAGCTGCGAAAAATACTTCACCGGATAGTTATACACTTACCTCTTTGGAGATTCCGGATAAAGGGATTTACCAGGTTCAACTTAAAAAATTAAAAAAGGATTGGCAACATGATCTAAAATACACCCAGGGAATAGGAGAAGATTTTTTAAGAGAAAAGCACTCCCTTTGCCTTAAAGTTCCTTCCGCTATTGTACCGCAGGAAAATAATTTCTTATTGAATCCGCTTCATGCTGATTTTAAAAAACTGATAATCATATCTGCCGAATTATTGGAATTAGATAAAAGATTGACTGGCTATTAGAAAAAAGAATAAAACCAATGAATAAAATATTTTTAATAACAGGAGGGAATATGGGAAACAGGAAAAAAAATCTGGAAAAAGCTTCTATATTCATAAATGAAAAAATTGGAAAAATAATTGAAAGCTCTTCTATTTATGAAACAGAAGCCTGGGGAAAAAATGATCAACCTTCATTTTATAACCAGGTTCATATAATTGAAAGTAAGCTTTCGGCAGAAAAAATAATGAGTAAAATATTGCAAATTGAAAAGCAGATGGGGAGAATAAGAACAATTAAAAATGCTGCTAGAATTATTGATATTGATATTTTATTTTTTAATGATGAAATTATTAATAAGCCTGATCTAATCGTGCCACATGCAGAAATTAGCAATCGCCGGTTTGTATTAATGCCTTTAAATGAATTAAAGCCCAACTTCATTCACCCTGTTTTACAGAAAAGCATTCATGAATTGTTATCCACATGTAAAGACACGCTGAAAGTAATACCCTTAGCTGCTTCATAATAATATCAACATTAATAAAAGCCCCTATTTAATTGAATTAATTTAATTCAGATTTGAGTCGTTATTTTTGGCAAATAATTTTCTCAGGAGAGAAATATCATCCATTAATAAGGCTTGTAAACTATTTTACAGGAATCAAGAAAGAATGAAATATAATTTCATCACCATTGAGGGAAATATTGGGGCAGGCAAAACCACACTCGCTCATTTATTGAGCAAACATTTTAATGCCAGGCTGATACTTGAAGAGTTTGCAGACAATCCTTTTCTACCCAAGTTTTATGAAAATAAACAGCAGTACGCTTTTCCATTGGAACTTTTTTTTATGGCCGAAAGGTATAAGCAATTAAAAGAATTATTGCAGACAAAAGATATGTTTCAGAAAATTACCATCTCAGACTATCTATTTACAAAGTGTCTTTTATTTGCAAAAGTAAATTTACCGGAAGAAGAATTTTTATTATACCAGAAATTATTTGACATTATTAATCCTCAATTAGTACAACCCGATTTATTGATTTATTTACATGCCCCTGTAGCCAGGCTGAAAGAAAATATCAGGAAAAGAAATCGTTCTTATGAGCAATCTATAGAATCTGAATATCTTTTTTCATTGCAGGAAACTTACACTCAGTATATAAAGCAACATCACATTAAAACTCTGTTTATTGATGCTTCCTCTGCCGATTTTTTAGGAAATGAAGCACACCTGAAAGCCGTGGTGGAAGCATTAGACAAAGAGTATGAAATTGGACAAAATTATTTGATGCTTCCATAAATTAAACTAAATGAATGCAATTCAAAACTGATCCTTTTTCTTCTGTAAAAGTTCCCGAATACCGCAATTTGATGCTGGGAAGATTTGCTTTTATCATGGGATTAAGAATGATGGCAACACTTATTGGGTGGTGGATTTATCTTTTAACCAACGATCCTTTTGCAATCGGATTAGTTGGTTTATCTGAAGTAATTCCCGCGCTTTCTTTAGCGTTATATGCCGGCCACGTGATAGATCAGAGTGAAAAAAGAAGATTATTATTAAGAGGAATCATTCTTTATTTTTTGGCTGTAGTTATCCTAATTTTTATTTCCAGTAAATACACTACAGCGCATTTAAGTAATCATTGGATCGCCATCTGTATTTATTCTGTCATTTTTTGTACCGGCATTTTTCGAGCATTTACCGGGCCGGTATTTAGCGCTATGATCGCCTATATCGTACCGCGCCATGATTTGCAAAACGCTACTACCTGGAGCCAGGGAACATGGCTATCAGCTTCAGTTACAGGCCATGCAGTGGGAGGATTTTTAATTGCCATTGTAGGGATTACCGGTACTTTAATTACCATTAGCTGTTTAATTATTATTGCTTTTTCTTTTTTATTCAGGTTAAAACAAAAACCCACCTCCAATATAAAAGGAGCAGTGCGTACCTGGGAAAGTGTGAAAGAGGGTTTGCGTTTTGTTTATAAAACTAAAGAATTATTAGGGGCATTAACCCTGGATCTCTTTGCAGTTTTATTTGGAGGTGCTGTAGCATTAATTCCAATTTATGCCAGAGATATTTTAAAAGTTGGTTCTGAAGGATTTGGTATTCTAAATGGAGCATCCGATTTAGGATCTATTTTTATTGTTATCATCCTTACTTTGTTTCCCCCGAAAAAAAAACAAGGAAAATTATTATTACTTGCTGTTGCCGGTTTTGGCACCTGTATTATTATTTTCGGGATCTCAAAAATATTTTTGTTGTCCTTTGCTGCCTTAATGATAGCAGGTATGCTTGATGGTATTAGTGTAGTTGTACGAGGCACGATTACTCAATTGAAAACTCCTGATCACATGCGTGGACGCGTAATGAGTGTCAATTCTATGTTTATTAATTCCAGCAATGAACTCGGACAGTTTGAAAGCGGTGTTGCCGCTAAACTTATGGGGACGGTTACTTCAGTAATTTTTGGAGGTAGCATGACATTATTGGTAGTTATTTTCACATGGTTGAAAGCGCCGACTTTACGAAAAATGGAGTATTAGTATTTTCTTTTAGAAAATATATCCGCATCAATTCCCTATCCTTTGTAAAGGGAATTTCACATTACGCCTATTAAATTTTTTTTACGCAGAAAATAATGAAGTCAATCTAAAATTAAGAGGAAGTTATTTCAACCAATTCAATATCAAAAACCAATTCTTTACCAGCGAGTTCGTGATTGGCATCAAGAATTACTGCTTCCTCCTTTACTTCGATCACTACTACAGGAATGGGATTACCTGCTTCATTTTGCAATTGCAATCTCATACCCACTTCCAGGTTCATATCAGGAGGAATATTCGCTTTTGGAAATTCAATAATCGCTTCCATATTTTTTTCACCATAAGCATTCTCCGGAGCAATATTGATTGTCTTTTTTTCTCCCACTGCCATTCCAGGAATCGCCTCATCAAAACCCTTGATCATTTGCCCTGCACCTACGGTAAAAGCAAGAGGTTCTCTTCCTTCGCTTGAATCAAATTGTTCACCTGAAGTTAATTTTCCTTTATAGTGCACTTTCACGTTGTCACCTTTTTTTGCTTTGCTCATAATTATAGATTTATTTTTTTTTTAAAAATAGGCAATTCATTAAAAAAATGTGTTTGCCTTTTTAGTAAAGTAACAAATAATATTTTATTTAGAAATATGAAAAATGCAATCCATTAATTTTTACAATAATTTTACGGGATCCTTAATAATTATTCCTTTTATTTTACAAACTTATTAAGTTAAAAAATTAATGAAATTCAAAATATGAACTCAAAAATAATTATTATTTTTTGCCTGATGGCAATTGTTTCAAACGGATATTCTCAAAAAAGAATAATTCCAGGAGCGGAAAGAATGGAAAAATATCTTCCATTGCTGAAAGGAAAGTCTGTAGCCATTTTTGCTAATCAAACTTCTATGGTTGGCAATACCCACCTGGTAGATACTTTAATAAAAAGAGGTATAAAAGTGGTAAGGATCTTTGGACCTGAACATGGTTTCCGGGGTGATGCAGATGCCGGCGAAAAAGTTGGAAATGCGATAGATAAAGAAACAGGTATTGAAGTAATAAGCCTTTACGGAAAACATAACAAGCCTACCGCAGAAGATTTAAAAGGTGTAGATATAATGGTATTTGACATACAGGATGTAGGAGTTAGATTTTATACTTTCATCTCTTCTTTACAAAGATATATGGAAGCCGCATTTGAAAATTCCATTCCGTTAATCATACTCGACAGGCCCAATCCCAACGGGTTTTATGTGGACGGACCGGTTTTAAATGTAAAGTATAGAAGTTTTGTAGGAATGCAACCGATACCTATAGTTTACGGGCTTACTTTAGGAGAATATTCATTGATGATGGCAGGTGAAAAATGGCTTAGTGATTCTGCTAATAAAAAATATGCTTACTATCAGCACGTAAAACCTACAGTTGATACGCCGTTCCATTTTTTAATAATTAATAACCTGAATTACGATCACAATAGTAAATATATTTTACCCGTGAAACCTTCACCAAACCTTCCGGATATACAATCTGTTTATTTGTATCCTTCCACCTGTTTTTTTGAAGGCACCACATTAAGTGAAGGACGTGGAACTGATAAACCTTTCCAGGTTTTTGGAGCGCCAACGTTACCTAAAACTCTGTATTCTTTTACCCCAAATCCTACCGAAGGAGCCAAGAACAGCAAGCATTATGGAGAAAATTGTTATGGATGGAATTTATCGGGCACACCTTCAGAAGTATTGAAAAAAGTTGATAACAAAGTCCAACTAAAATGGCTAATGGAAGCATACCGTTTATTTCCTGATAAAGACAATTTTTTTATTTTACCAAAATCGGGGAATATGGAAAATTCGTCTTTTGACAGGCTTGCAGGCAACAACGTTTTATGGCAACAAATAAAAAATGGCGTGTCGGAAAAAGACATCAGAAAAAGCTGGGAACCGGCATTATCCAATTATAAAAAAATAAGAAAGAAATATTTATTGTACAAAGATTTTAGCTCCAATTAATTTTTTTCTGATAAAATAAATCATTTGAGTTTACGAGTTATTTTTATGGGAACCCCGCAATTTGCCGTGCCTTCATTAAGTAAATTATATGAAGCGGGATACAATATCGTGGCCGTAGTAACAGCGCCTGATAAACCCGCCGGACGAGGAATGCAACTAACAGAAAGTGCTGTAAAAAAATATGCCTTAGAGAAAAATCTGAAAATACTACAGCCCGAAAAATTAAAAGATCATGCTTTTATTGAAGAATTAAAATTATTGAAAGCCGATGTGCAGGTAGTTGTTGCATTTCGTATGTTACCAGAAGTAGTATGGAATATGCCACCAATGGGAACCATAAATCTGCATGCTTCTTTATTACCACAATACCGGGGGGCAGCTCCTATTAATTGGGCAATTATTAACGGAGAAAAACAGACAGGCGTTACTACTTTCAAATTAAAACATGATATTGATACCGGCAATATTTTATTACAGGAGAAAATTGAAATTACCGAAAATGAAACTGCCGGCACCTTACACGATAAAATGATGAACATAGGTGCAGAATTGCTTTTACAAACTATCAATGGATTGGCAAAAGGAAATATTGAAGAAATCGTCCAATCTTCATCTTCAATTTTCAAAGATGAAACTTTACATCACGCACCAAAAATCTTTACCGAAACCTGTGAAATAAACTGGAACAATAATACAAATTCAATTCACAATCTTATTCTGGGATTATCGCCCTACCCTGCTGCATTTACTTTTTTACAGGGAAAGAAATTAAAAATATTTTCTGCTGAAAAGGAAATAGATAATAAAGTAAATGATCCCGGAAAAATATTTACAGACAATAAAACTTTTTTGAAATTTTCAACAAATGACGGCTTTATTTCATTAAAAGAAATTCAACTGGAAGGAAAGAAAAAAATGAATATTGAAGATTTTTTACGTGGATGGAGAGAAAATTAATTTCCTATTTTACATAACTCAAAGCACAATCGAATTTATCTGCTCCTGCGCCTAATTCTTCCGCTGCTGCATTACTTAACACGACAACCAAACCTTCATTCTGCCTGATATCGGGAATAGCGTCTAACACTTTGGCATAAATGCTTTTACCAGTTGTATTGTTAGTAATCTTTACAATAGTTCCAGGAGCAGTTTCATTGTTAAAACAATAATATTTACCATCCTGCCATCCACTGGTAGATTTAAATATGCCTGCACTTCCATTATTGTTTATTGGAGATTTATTTTCTGTTTGCTGATCATAAAATTTCTTAAAATATCCACCCGAAAAATTAATAGTACTTTTTGTATTTACACTGGTAACAGGTACTTTATGTTGATCAGTTTCCGCGGTAATGGTTTCATTCTTTGGCTCTTTTACAGTTTAGGGTTCTTTTACAACAGGAGTGTTTTCAGCAATTATTTCGGCTTTTTTTTCTACCTTTTTTTGCACTTTTCCCGGAGCTATCGTAACCTCTTTTTCGGCAATTTCATTTTGGCCCGCCAATGAAGATTGGCCTCTATCAACTTTAAGGTAACCAACAATCATTTGGGAACCAATACTTACCGCATCAGAGGGAAGATGATTCCATTTTTTTAAAGATGAAAGAGGCGCTTTATTATAATTTACTCCTAACCGATAAAGCGTTTCTTTCGGCTCTACAGTAT
>DATCMY010000342.1:0-3195 GCA_036565505.1 Hanamia sp. | reverse complement strand
TAAATGAATATGTGCAGTTTTCATTTTCAATAAAAAAGCTTTATTGAATCTTGCTTATTGATGGGGGCTACAAATTATTTTTTACTAACTAAAATCCAATTCCAATACAAAGTCCGCACCATAAAAGTTTTCAATTTACCGGTTGTTTAAAAGGCGCAGGGCTTTGTGATTTTAAAACCCAATATGCCAAAAAGAAAAGAAACCCGGAATAGCAATCCGAAAATGCGTAGAACCATACCTGTTATACTCACCGGCAGTGCTTTCTGATGTTTTTTTCTCATGTTTGATTTAGCGAAGCAACGGTTGCCGGCGCAGTATCCGGTTACCGGCTGCCGGTGTTCTTTAAAAGCGTTGTAATCAATAAGTTTGCTTGAGGCTGCATAAACAAATAAAAGTATCAACAATAAAGAAATAATTTCTATTGCTACTTTTTGTTTCATATTGTTTTCACTTTTTGCCTTTATTTACATGCACAAGGTAAAACGGAAAAGATATGAGACCGGACTAAAAAGATATGCAACCGGACATTTTTTATAGATTGTCTATTCTCCATTTTCCCGGAGTTTTTCCAAATCTTTTCTTAAAGGCAATGCAAAAATTATTGGGATATTTATATCCAAGCGTGCGGCTAATTTCTTTGATGGTTTTGTCGGTATTTTCTAGTAGAGACACCGCTTTGAGCATGGCACCTTCATGGAGGTATTCGTAAAGCCCTTTATTAAATATTTCTTTGAATTCTTTCTTAAGCCTGGTTTGGCTTATGCCGGCATAAGCTGCAATTTCGGCTATAGGGTGATGCCTCTTAAAATTAGCATCAATGAAATCTTTAGCCTTTTTTATACATTCAATATCATAATCTGTAAGATGCAAAGATTAGCAGAGTTTGTTTTCCTCAAATTTGGTAATATTTCACATTCGATTAGTCGGTATAAAAGCTGATTTTAATAAAAGTTTGAATGTATTTTTTACGTAAGTGTTTACACTGAGTGATCTCTTGTTCAAAGAATGAAAATGGAGGAATTTTAATTTGCATTTTGCATTTAACTGATTTCATCTTCAAACTCTTCCATCATTTTTTTACTTCCAATAAATAGAGGGGAACGCTCATGTAATTCTGCAGGCTCTTTCTCAAGAATCCTTTGTTTTCCATCCGTAGCTTTTCCGCCTGCTATTTCAATAATGTAAGCCATGGGATTGCATTCATATAACAGCCTTAGCTTCCCATTTGGCCTTTCCTGTGTACCAGGATACATAAATATGCCGCCTTTTATTAAGTTGCGGTGTACGTCAGCAACCATACTGCCGATATACCTTTGCGTATAAGGTCCTCCGTTAGTTTCATTCTTTTGCTGGCAGTTAGTAAGGTATTGCTGAACCCCGGTGCCAAACTGAAAAAAATTACCGTGGTTTACTGAATATATTTTCCCGCTTTCAGGGCAATGAATGCCGGGATGGCTTAAACAAAATTCACCAATTGACTGGTCCAGCGTAAATCCGTTCACGCCTCTTTTGGTAGCGTACACAAGTATGGTAGAGGAGCTATAAATGATATAGCCCGCGGCAACCTGCCTGGTACCGGGCTGGAGAAAATCTTCACGCTTTACCGGGGCCCCTGTGTCGGTAACCCTGCGGTAAACAGTGAAAATAGTGCCGATGGATACATTGACATCTATATTACTGCTTCCGTCAAGAGGGTCAAACATGCAAATATATTTTGAATTCCTGCTGATGGCATTGTCAAAGCTTACGATATCATCAAGTTCTTCACTGGCAATTCCCGCACAACTTATTCCATGCCTCAAAACGCCGGTGAACTGGCTATTGGCATATTCATCCAATTTTTTCACCTCTTCCCCTTGCACGTTGATATCTCCGGTGTTTCCCAGGATATCTACCAACCCTGCTTTATTTACTTCTACATTTACACGTTTGGCTGCCAGGCCTATATCCCTTAAAAGGCCTGCCAGTTCACCTGTCGCTCTGGGGAATGCGTGCATTTCCCTGAGCGTAAATTCATCCAATGTTAATACATTCCTGTTAACCATATATTCCACTTTTTAATTAATTTTTGGCCCTGCCTCAATGATTTCCCTGCTTACCAATCCACTATATTTTTCAAAATTCTTTATAAAATAACCTGCAAGCTGGTTAGTCGCATCCAGGTAGCTTTCTTTATTTTCCCAGGTTAACCGGGGATCGAGCACAGCCGTTGTTACTCCCGGACATGAGGCAGGCATCATTAGCCCAAACAAACAATGCCGGTGGTAGCTTACTTTTTCCAGTTTTCCTTCAAGGGCAGCTTTAACCATTGCCCTTGTATATTCAAGCTTCATTCTTTTTCCCACTCCATATCCCCCACCAGTCCATCCGGTATTTATCAGCCAAACACATGGCTGGTATTCTTTTATTTTTTTCTCCAACATGCCGGCATAAACAACCGGATGCAAAGGCAGGAATGGCGCTCCAAAACAGGCGCTGAAAGTTGGTTTAGGTTCTATAACTCCTTCTTCGGTGCCCGCAACTTTAGCAGTGTATCCGCTGATAAAATAATACATCGCCTGTGAAATGGAGAGTTTACTTATGGGCGGCAAAACCCCAAAAGCGTCCGCAGTTAAAAAAAAGATGTTAGCCGGAATGTTGCCAACAGAAGGTTGTAAAGCATTGCTGACATAATCTATTGGGTAGCTTACCCGTGTATTCTCCGTTATTTTTTTGCAGGAAAAATCAATAGTATTGGTACCCCTGAAAAAAGAAACATTTTCTGCCACGGCCCCAAACCTGATGGCTTTATAAATTTCTGGTTCTTTTGCCGCTTCGAGATTAATGGCCTTGGCATAGCATCCCCCTTCGATATTAAATATCGAATGGGCATCCCATCCATGTTCATCATCGCCAATCAATTTTCTTTCGGGGGTGGCGCTAAGGGTTGTTTTACCGGTGCCGCTCAACCCAAAAAAAAGAGCGGTGTCCCCTTTCTCACTTACATTGGCAGCGCAATGCATGCTCAATACATTTTTTTCTTTTGGCAGGATAAAATTTAAAATGCTGAATACTGATTTCTTTATTTCTCCGGTGTATTGGGTGCCACCTATGAGAATTATTTTTTCAGTGAAATTGATTATCACAAAATTTCTGCGGGGTACCCCATCTGTTACAGGGTCTGCAAAAAAGTGCGGAAGCTGAATTAAATGCCAG
>DATCMY010000341.1:0-9042 GCA_036565505.1 Hanamia sp. | reverse complement strand
CCCTTAATAAGATAGCCGGCAAACGTGGCACTTGACAGGATTGGACCTGGCGTTATCTGCCCGACAGAAATCGTATCAACAAGTTGCTGTTTCGTGAGCCAATGATTATTTTTTACCAGTGCATCATTCATATATGCAAACAATACATATCCACTTCCATAAAGTATTGCCCCGATTTTAAAGAAAATTAAAAAAAGTTTGCGTGTCGAGCTATCAAGAAACAGTAACGGTAAAGGAAATAATGAATACAGGTTTTTTCTGTTGATGTATAATGCGCCCAAAATGCCGGTACCGAACAATAGCGCAACATCATTTAAACCACAAAGCGAACCTATAAAGACGATTGCAGAAAGAACCGCAGTATGAACCTTTTTAAAAACTCCTTTCGATAATCTGAAGACTGCCATAGTAATAATTGCTGTAGTAGCCGGTCTTATTCCATACAGGAAAGGCTCTACAGAAGGCAGGTGTCCATATTTTTTGTATAAATATGCCCAAAGCAAACATATCAGCATTGCAGGAAGAATATACATTATACCGCCAATGATCAGCCCGCGCCTTCCGCCTTTTGCACGGGCGCAATGCATAATAATTTCAACAGAATTCGGACCGGGAATGATGTTAGCCGTACCTACCACATCTAAATAATGCTCTCTTGTAATCCACTGCTTTTTGGTAACTAACTCACTTTCTATTAAGCTTACCATTCCTGCAATGCCGCCAAATCCAATACATCCAAGTTTAAGGGAACTAACACCTATTTCATATAAATTTCTTTGTGGTATGCTCTTTTTAATTGCCAAACAAACAATAGGTTTTCAACAAAAGTATTCATTAATCTTCAGACCTCCTTACCTGTCGCAGTTAGAAAGTGAGGAGATTTTGAATATAAGTCTTAAATCAGAACCTGGGAAAATGGTTTGTGTTTGATTGAGAACTTCCGCAAGTTTTGCAGCCGCCAAATTAAATCTTGGTGCAGAAAGAGAATGCAAAACCACGGTTAAGGTTTTGTCTTCATAGTTGGGTATCAGGTCTGCATTATTTTGAATGATTTGTTTTACAAGCATCCTTTTTTCATCTTTTGCATTTACCAGATAATCTCCCAGTACGTTTGCCACGGAGGTTTCCGCACGGTAGTATTTAAGATTAACCTATATTGGGTTTCTTCCTCATAAACAACTGAATTTATATTTACACCTAAGCCATGATAAATATAATTTGAATCAAAACCAATAGAAAATCCTTTGTCATCTTCGGCATACGCCCTCCATTGACTTAGCAAATCTCCATTTTTTGAAAAGCAGCCAATTAACGGTAGTGTGTTGGGTACAGCTGACATTACTTTACTTATTCTCTTTCAATACCCTTTAAAATAATTCCCTTCCCATTCAAATTCAGAGCTGTCATTCATGGCGTAAATATCAGACAGCCATATTTCCTGATTTTCACAAATTGATTTTAGAACATAGTCGTTGCAGTAATGGTAAATAATTGAATTATCATTTGGAATAAACCTGGGGATAAACGTAGTTTCAAACTCAATCAAGTCGTAATGGTTATATTTTGATAATTTGTTGAAAGGTAATTGCCACAGACACAATATTAAACGAAAGCCAGCAGCTTTCCAATAAGAACAGTGCAATAAATTTCACACTTTTCTATTTCGTTTGCAGTTAACGAAGTTTTGAGGAATATTTTTATTTCGTGTAGCTGTTGCTGTTAATTGATTTACTGAGTCGTTTGCAACAGACACTACAAGACGATATAGTAAAGAAAATGCAAATTACAAGCGGCGCGCTTGTCACAACGATTCGGTCAATCATCCCTATCCTCACAGATGTCCTTATCTGCCTCAGTAATATGAAAAGGTGACTCTCTTCCCTCCCATTTAAACCCGTTTACAAGGTATAATTCATAAAAATGGATCCATTCGAACAACCAAGGTATAGTTAATTTATAAAGGGGAGTCATGCCATTCCATTTAAGATCTGGCGGAAAAAACAAACAAACAGAATGGTCATCATACATGTGAATGTCAACAGAAGGAATGATGTCTGCAGGTTCAATAATTTTGCAGTATGGGGACGCTCCTGCAACACAACGAATTTCAAATTCATACTTGTATTTATATAAAGTATCTTCCACCTTTCCTCTACAGACGAGAACGTTCCCATCAAAGCTGTATTGGATAAAATCGAAATACTTCTCCATCAGCCTTCTGTGATACAACAACAATCCCTTTTTCTGAAACTGTTGCACATGTGGCCGAAAAAACTCACTTGCCATAATGGAAAAGATGCGGTTCATGATGAACACCTTTAGGATCGCTGCTTATGTGGCCTTTGCGGTCCAGGTATGCTGCACCAGAATTGATTAATTGACTAACATTTTGCAATTCCTGACGACGTCTCATTTCGTCGGTGGACACCTCCTCGGCAAAATTAAGATTACCGTACGCATCACTATTTATAAAAGGAAGGCTTTTTAAGTAGCGATGCCAGTCAAAAGCGTACTGGGTATACCTGAAATTTTTCCGTTCATCGATATAGATATATCTTTTTTCAACTTCTCCCTTTGAATTTTTCACCAGATCGAAGCAAGATTCATCAACGCCAAGCCTATCTTTGATATTCTGTCCTACGACTATTCCATTCGGTTTAGCGTAAATCTGCATCTTACAAGCGACGGAGGTATGAAGACTTAGAGTCGTTAATTCGCTTACGTCCATTATTCCAAAATTTGCCCACAACACTGTGGGATCATCGCCAAAGTCAATTCCGATCCTCGTCTTGATGTTTTGGATTTCATCCATTGCAAAAAATTTATTTAAATCATTTTCCACAAAGTATGTAAACATACTACAAGCAAGGACAGCATTCTTCACAGCCGTGTCTTTATCAACTGATTTACCTCCAAAGTAAGCAAAAACACCATCCCCCTGCAATCTTTGAACATGTCCTCCCAGGGCGAGACAGGTGTGTATGGCGGCACTCTGAATGGTATTTGTTATTACATAAATTTCTTCAAGATTATATTCCCTATGTAGATTTGTAGAGCCTTTGATATCTATAAATACCGATACAATGTAATGATATTCTACCTCAGATGTGCCCTTTAAATGACGGAAGTCAGGGTGCAAACCCAGTTTGGCTTCTCGCAGGTCTGGATGGCTGAATAACTCCAAAGGCCCCGTATTTAGCTGAAGTTTGTTTACAAAAGTCCTTTGCTCATTTAATAGATTTAAAACATCTGTTTGAGAGGGAACTCCGGAAATTGTATTACCTCCGGTTCTTAATTTCATTTCGCGCAACTGTTTTTTCGAAGCGACATTTTTTATTCTTTCAAAGTATTTTCCGTAGATCATTTTGTATAGTTTTTTATGAAAAAAATAAATATTGGTATCATTAGAAAGAATTGAATGAGAAGAAGAATACTCGCTAGACGTAGCTTACGAAACTTCCAGACAAGCCCTTTTGCCAGTGAATGTACCTGCTGCACAACGTCGTTTAAAATTTGGTCTTCGCTTTGCTTCAAGAACTTTTCCTTGAAATGGATCCCTTCATGTTTTGCTATACCGCCAAAGTACACTAGAGAAGGATTTTGATCGTTAGAATGGTTATCCCGGGAATATGGTTTTATTGACAGAATAGTGAATATAATGGATGCAATGCAACAGGTAAATATTGAAAATACGAGTGCCCAGAATAACCACGTGTGAGGCAAGTTGTCAGCAAATGCTGCGTAACCTGCTATAAGTCCTCCGAAAATGAATGTTTCAATACCTATATAAAATGCTCCTTTTCCATTTATTGAATCATAATAGTGGTCGAAACGTTCTATCAGAAATTTCCCGTGTTCATATCTATCGATTGTGTGTATCAATTATTACATCTTTTAATACATAAAGAATTCAAAATATTACAAAATAGTCTACTTATTTAGCTATTTTCAAATTCAGGTTCAAATATATCACAAATAAAGTCAAATATTAAAATTTGATATTTATATTTATTCACAAGTTGTGGATAATTACATTTTTTGCATAATTTTGAACTTTGACTCATCAATGCTAGTACGATTCTCGGTAGAAAATTACCTGTCATTTAAAGATAAAGTTACTCTTGACCTTGCTGCAGATGCATTAAAGGAAAAGAAGGACTATGTTCATGTTGCTTACCTTCACAATCCGAAACTTTCTTTGCTTAAATCCATTGTCCTATGTGGATACAATGCTTTCGGAAAATCTAATTTTATTAAAGCATATGACTTTTTTCGTAAGTTCACCCTAACATCTTTCTCCTATGGAAAATTTTCAAATGAAATTAATGTGGCTCCTTTCAGCCTGAATACAGAAACGGAGGGCAAACCGAGTTTTTTTGAAATTTTATTCATTCTCGGAAATACAAAATACCGTTATGGATTTGAAGTATCTAAAATAAATGTGCAAAGCGAATGGTTGTATTATGCCGATGGTCCCGTCAGGGAGAATATACTTTTTCAAAGGATTGGACAAGAATTTCCAGAATTAAGTAAATCATGGAATAAAGAAAGTGAAAACCGCATAATGCAAGGGAAGCTCTTTGTTAAACCTTCGAACTTGTTTTTGTCACTTTTGATGGAACAGGATAAAATTCCGAGGATTGACGAAATCGGGCGATGGATTCGTGGAAATGTAATTCTTACAGGCAATTATGCTTCAATTGTCAATGAAAATGTCACAAGCATTTATACGAAACTCGAATACCGTTCAGCAATACTGCGATTCCTGGAAAGTCCTGAACTTGGTTTTACTTCAGTCTTTGAAAAAATAAATAAGTATGTTTCTGGGGGAAACTTGGTAAAGGAAGCAGCAAATTATTTATTCGAATCTGAAATGATCAATTTTGATCTTTTCACATCTCACAATATATATGATAAGAATCACAATTTTGTTAAGAAAGTAGAATTCGATCTTATAAAAAACGAATCTTCTGGCTCCATAAAATACTTCATTCTCGCATGTTACATGGCTTACGTTATAAAAAACAGTCAGTTAATATGGATTGATGAATTCGATTCCAGTCTGAGCACTCATTTGCTCTCCTTTCTCATAAAAACCTATAATAGTAAAACCAATAATAAAGCGGGTTCCCAAATGGTCTTTGTTTCTCATAATACCGTTGTACTTAATAAAATGTTACGCAGAGACCAAATCTGGTTCGTTGATAAGAATAAATATGGCGAATCTTCATTGGTGAAAGGGCATACTCCAAAAACTCCCATGAGAATCGACCGTTCGATAGAACAGGATTATAGGGACGGTAAGGTTAAAGGAATTACAAATAAGAATGCAAAACCAAAACCTCCTAGCCTGTTTGATAATGATAATACTACTGGTTAGTCAATTTTTTTTTCGCTATCCGCTCCTTAGCAAATATATTAGTCCACTCACTCCAATGCTTCTCCCATTTACCTGACTTCTGTCTAAGGATTCTAAATCAAGGTAGAAATAGACCTGGTCTTTTTTCTGAGCATCAATAAAATTTATTTCACATCGATTTTATTTTTTAGTTAAGTTTATTAAAGAATATTCCAAAGGTTACGTGTTATTATTAAAATGATCTTACAATGAAAGACAATTCTCCGGAAGATATATGGGAAAAAAGAGAAATGAATAAAATGGGGCTAGACACCTTTCTGATGCGCAAAGAAAATCTCCTGGATCCTCCCATAGACAATCTGATTAAAAGCTTGAAAACTCGGCGTATTGCTGCAAGATCCGAATATCAAAAGTTGACGAAACTCGAACGTGGCAATCCTGAGGAATTCAGGAAACTCGAAGAAAAAGAGAATCTAAGTGGTACGAGTTTGCAAGCTAGTATGATAAATTATTTCCAAGAAATAATTTACCTGGAAGATGAGCTATTTGTTCTCTTCGAAATGAAAATCATTCACGCCTTTAAATTTTTAGAAATAACCATTAAACAACTTTTATCTGCTGCTTATGAAGATAATTCTGTAAAGCAACAATTCAGGTGGGAATCAATAGGTCAATTCCTAAACTCAAAAAATATTTTAATAAAAGATATTAATGACTATGAAAATATTGAGAAATTGAGAAATGTAAATAATTCTCTTAAGCACTCCGAAAAAGAAATTGACCACAGAATAAAACAAATTCAAGAATTTAAGAACAAAGACACACTTAATTATATTGATCTTGAGTCATTTTACACAAGAATTAAAAAATCCCCTGCCATTTTTTTGAATTCATTAGTTCACTACGTATTCAAAGATCTATACACCTTCCCACATGAAAGAATATTTGAGCTTTCAAAATCTTTTGCTTTACGAATGGACAAAAAAGATGCAATGGAATTTAGCAAAGAACTTTTAAGGTTTTACGAATAAAGCGGCATCCCAGATGCCAGATCTCTTTACAGTTTGGTCTATATTCACTTGTTTAAGACACATGCCTTACTTCCGTTATAACTTCGATACACCTTAGATATATCTTCGACCGTTCTTCGATCCATAGATCGAAGAAGAAACCTATTAAAAGCGGAAAGGATACGTTCGAGGTAAAAATAAAACGAAAAAGTAAGATACCGAATTATGCGGTTGGGAAAGGTGGCTTGCCGGTAGAATGTAATTATTAATATTCATTTCAGCCCCGAATATTACAAAGCTTCTAAGACTGATGGATCTACCTGATAATTTGCCCCCTTTAAATATTCAATCCAGTTGCAAAGTTTTCAATTTCCGGAGTCTTATGTTGCTTTAATGTTTTAAAAAGTTTTTTGAAACGCTGGTAATACTTACTATAAATAATTGAAATAAAAATCTCCGTTATTTTCCGTTTCTGCAAAACCAAATCAGCATAACACTAACGCATAATCGCAATTTTATACTTAAACTATATTTCTTTTAAATTGAAAAAAAATGCCTCATATTTGTCCATTCACTACAAACTGTATTTAGGTAAACGAATAATAGTTGTATTCCGGTGCGCAGGTGAAAACAGCGGCGGATAAAAAATCACCTGTGAAGCGCCTGCAATAAGGAGGATAAATTCTTTAAAATAAAAGAACAGACTATTTGGTTATCACTGAATATTTTTCCTTAGGATTTCTTTTATGATGAAAAACCCTCCAGATTATTATCCTATTTTCTTTTTTTTCAATTGAATAAATGATAACAAAAGGATACTTATTCAGGCCAATTTCATAAAAATGCTTGTAAGTATTTCTGTAACGTAATGGGTAGTTACATATTTTAATTAAGGCAACGTCAACTGCATTTACAAATCCTAACGCAGCTTTTTCGCTTTTCTCTGAATACCATTGTACCGAAGTTTCATATTCATCCTGGGCTATATCATGAAACTGATAGTGGTAGCTCATGAATTTATCATTTACCCAAAATTTTGTTTATCCGCTTCTTACTATCCGTCGCAGAGATCATCCTGGCAGTTCCATTTTTATAAGATGCATATTGTTTATCGAGTGATTTCTTTAACTCATCGCTATATTCAACATTTGCATCCTTTATTTCACTTTCCATCATTACATAAATTGCCTTTACTTTTTTTTCATCAGCAATTTCAAGGTAATTCTGTAATTGTTGTCTTATAGTTCCTGTATTCATAAGAATGTTTTATTTTGTTTCGCCACCTTTATACATCCTTCGAGATAGTAAATGCGTCGCTAACAAATTTACCGAATAAATTGAAATTTTTCTAATTACTCTTAGCTCTTATACTCCTCTTTAGTACCTGCAACATTTCCTTACTTTCTTTTAATTGACTTCTAACTTTTTCTATAACGATTACTATAGTTCCCACGGATTAATTATTTTAAGACCGGGGATATTTTTAAAATCTGACATATTACGGGTAGTTAGCGTTAAATCATTAACTAATGCAGTAGCGGCTATGATGGCATCAGGCAACTTCACAACATTCGATTTTCGCACCTTTATACACCTTTGAATTATTTCTTTATTAATCTCAAGAACATTTGCCAACGCGATAAAATCTTCTGTTTCCTTCGTTGCATTCTTATACCCAAGAAACTCGATATAGGTTATAAACGAAATTGTAAAGTCTTTATCAATAATTTCTGCGATAAACTTCCTGCTTGCTTCTGGCAAACTATTCATTTGGGCGGCGATAAGCACGTTGGTATCTATCAGATATTTCTGTTCCATTCATTGCGGCTTTCATTTACATAATGCAGCATCTTCTCCCCGTTTTCTTTACTAAGCGTGCCGAAGTAATCGGATGGTTTTTTCTTTCCCGTTTTTATACTTCCCTCTTGTTTTATTTTATAAGGTGTCTTTAAAGCTTTAGCCAAATACTCGAAAAGGCTCGTTTCTTCTTTTGTTCGTGGATGTATTGTAATTGTTTCCATAAATATTTTAATTTACTGTGCCGCCTGCTTGCCAGGCACACTTTTTAATTTAGATTCCTTTGGTTTTGTAGATTTTTTTTTTGCCTTTCTGTAGTCTTCTAATTCAGAAGTTAATTCTTCAATTTTAGTATCTTTTTTTAATAGTTCTTCTTTGAAATATTCTATTACTTCTTTTATAGGATGAACGATTTGACCGGCATTTTCCTCTAAAGCAATATTATTATTGAAGTATACCTTCTCATTAAAATTTTCAATGGCATCAACAGTAATTCCTAGCACTTTTGCCGCTGCTTCCAATTTTTCAACTGATATTTTTTTTTTATTTTCCATTTTTGATACATTTTGTTGTGCTATTCCCAAACTTTCGGCAAAGGTTGTTTGTTTCATACCTTTCAGCAATCTAATCTGCCGTAAATTTCTACCAATATGTTTAGAGTCTGTTAGCAAAAAATTAATTTACACAAATATAAATAAAACCTAAGAGTAATTTACATCCTTTTTCCGAGTAATTTACACCCTCACAATTTTAACATCGATTACCGGAATAAATTATCTTACAGGCATTATTTAGCAGAATTCTGCTACTTGATATAAATAATTTATTTTTGATTTTCTTCTAAAAAACACAGAGGGATTTCACTATAAGTCTGGC
>DATCMY010000340.1:0-4517 GCA_036565505.1 Hanamia sp. | reverse complement strand
TATTATTTATGTGGGTAGCGGAGAAGGTCTGCATCGCCCCGATCTTTCAATTGGTAATGGCATTTATAAATCAACAGATGCCGGAAAAACCTGGGTACATCTTGGCTTAAAGGAAGGACAACAAATTCCTAAGATTGCTGTTGATCCAAAAAATCCTGATAGAGTTTTCGTAGCTGTACTAGGTCATCCTTATGGCCCAAATGAAGAACGGGGAATTTATCGCTCCATCAATGGCGGAAAAACTTTCGAAAAAATTTTATATATAGATGAAAACACCGGCGGCGATGATGTAACCATTGATCCGAATAATCCAAATATCATATTTGCTACTTTATGGGAATCACGCGAAGGTCCCTGGGAAAACGGTGAATGGGCTGGCACTAATGGTGGCATTTATAAATCAACCGATGGTGGAACTACCTGGAAAAAACTGACCAATGGCTTGCCTGCAAACCTTGTGCAGGCACATATTGCCATTGCTCCATCCTCTTCTTCAATTATGTATTTGGCCATAGGCACTACAGAACCTAATGATTATGGAACCGGTAAAGGAATGGGCATTTACCGGTCCAATGACGGAGGAGAAAACTGGCAAAAAATATCTGATGATGGAAGGCCGGAAGCAAGAATTGGTGGTGGCGATGTGCCTGAATTAATGGTTGATCCAAAAAACCCTGAGACAGTATATAGCACAAGTATTGTTGTTTGGAAATCTGTTGATGGTGGCAAAAGTTGGAAGGGTATTCGCGGAGCACCAGGTGGTGATGATTATCAAAATATCTGGATCAATCCTGTAGACACAAAAATCATTTTGGTAACTGGCGACCAGGGGGCGACCATTACAGTCAATGGTGGAGAAACCTGGAGCTCATGGTACAATCAACCAACTGCGCAATTGTACCATGTTAGTGCAGATAATGCTTTTCCATACAATGTATATAGTGGCCAGCAGGAAAGTGGTTCTGTAGGGATTGCATCAAGAGGAAATGACGGACAAATCACTTTCAGAGAATGGCACCCTGTAGGTGCACAGGAATATGGATACGTAGCTCCGGATCCGCTAAACTCCGATATTGTATATGGTGGTAAAATAACAAAATATAATAAACTTACAGGCCAGGTTCAAAGCATAACGCCTTCGGCTACACGAAATAGTAATTATCGATTTGTACGTACCGCTCCGATACTATTTTCTCCTATAGATCCTAAAACTTTATATTTTGCAGGAAATGTATTATTCAAAACACAAAATAGCGGAAACAGCTGGCAGGTCATCAGCCCTGATTTAACAAGACAAAGTTGGGACATTCCTTCAAGTGTTGGTATTTATGCAAATGACGCCATGAAGAAGATGCCGCGTCGTGGTGTAATTTATACTATTGCTCCTTCGCCTCTCAACATCAATACCATATGGGCCGGAACAGACGATGGATTGATACAGGTGACAAAAGATGGAGGTAAAGCATGGAAAAATGTAACACCTCCTGAAATTACTTCATGGAGCAAAGTTTCCATAATGGATGCCAGTCATTTTGATGTAAATACTGTTTATGCAGCAGTGAATAGAATTCGTTGCGATGACATGCATCCATATATTTATAAAACAAATGACGGAGGAAAAACCTGGAAAAAAATTATAAATGGCTTGCCGGATGAACCCATAAATGTTGTAAGAGAAGATCCAAAAAGAAAGGGTTTGTTATTTGCCGGTTCAGAAACATCTGTATATGTTTCATTTGATGAAGGGGAGCATTGGCAATCGCTTCGTTTAAAATTGCCTGCTACTTCTATTCGCGATTTAATAATTAAAGATGATGATTTGGTGATAGCGACTCATGGAAGAGGCTTTTGGATATTGGATGATATAACTCCTCTTCGCCAGATTAATAATGAAGTTGCTTCTCATAACAATTTATTCAAACCGCAAACTGCCATTCGTGTTAGATGGAATATGTATACCGATACGCCTTTACCTCCGGATGAACCTGCAGGGCAAAACCCGCCTGATGGAGCTATCATTGATTATTATTTAAATGAAAAAATCCAGGGAGAAGTAACACTTGATATTCTTGATGCGAAAGGAAATTTAGTAAGACATTATAGCAGTAATGATACTTTATATAAAATTCCTGAAGTAGATATACCTCTTTATTGGATTCGCCCCCGGCAAATATTATCTGCGGAAGCTGGCTCGCACAGATTTATATGGGATTTACATTATACTCCTCTCAATCTTCCTCCTTCTTATCCTATTGCTGCAGTTTATAAAAATACTGCACCCGCCTCTACATCTCCATGGGTTTTGCCAGGAAATTATACTGCCAGGTTATCTGTAAATGGAAAAATATTTTCTCAACCTTTAAAAATAAAAATGGATCCAAGGGTAAAATCGACATCGGCTGATTTGAAAAGGCAGAAAGATTTATCACTTGAATGTTATGAAGGTAGAAAAAAAATTGCTCAAATATCAATCGAAACTGTAAGCCTTCATAATCAAATAAAGGAATTATCAACAAAAGCTAAAGGCGAACTGGCTACTTCTTTAAATAATTTTGATAAGAAAATAATCAATATTGAAAATACAAAGACGAACGATAAACTAAAAAGTTTCAGCCAGGTTTATAGTTCATTTGCATCCTTATTTAATCTTTTGCAGGAGTCTGACATGCCTCCTACAACACAGGCTGTTAATGAAGTCAAAGAAACTGAATTACAATTCAAACGACTCGAGGGAAATTGGATAAATATAAAAACTATTGAATTGCCCAAACTGAATGAAGCATTGAAGAAGGCAGGCTTTCAGGCAATTGTGATTTAGTTGAAAATTATCTTATTTTGAAACAGGAGATTATTAAATTGATGAACTGGTATTTATATCAAAAGGGATCACTCACAATTGTAACTCTTTGGCCGGATCCCAAAACAATGTTTCAAAATTGATAACTATATCATTTTCTACTTTTATTTTTTCTTTTAATAATAACTCCTGCATAAGATCTGGTGTAGCAAAATGCGCTTTGCCGGTTAACATTCCATTTCGGTTTACTACCCTGTGAGCCTGAACTTTTGGTGTGGCATGATGTGCGCTATTCATTGCCCAGCCTACCATTCGCGCAGAAAGTTTTGTGCCAAGATAATTGGCAATAGCTCCATATGAAGTAACCCTTCCTTTTGGAATTTGCCTGGCTACTGCATATACATCTTCAAAAAAAGTGTATTGCTTAATAGTAGGCCGCGCGGTTTCATTTGCAATATTTAATTTGTTAAGCTTTTTTCTTTTCATTTATATTTTGGGCTAATAATTTTCCTCTTTCCGGTCCAGTTACATTTTTATAATTGAAAGGACAGTGCCTGCATCCATTACCGCAACAATAACCTCTTTGCAAATGATATTTCTGAGTAAATACCATGTAATTATTTTCATTAAAATAAAAATGAACCCCTTCTATAAAATCACCATCAATACTCATAAACACTTTCTTTTATAAGGTGATTCAGTTTCTCATCATTATCTGAAAGTATTTCCGGTAATGAAAAACAAAGATAGAATATGGTACTGCTTTTGGCAATATCAAGTTGTTCATAGTGAGTTTTTATTTTCAACTCATCAGATAAATTCTTCTGTTGATAAACATTATCATAATCAGCAATTATTTTAAGATGGTACAACCCAATAACCATTTTTGTAAAAAAATAAAGATCAGGAGAATCAGTTTTCAAATGAATTTTCCCCTCTGCTTTTAATATCTGTTGATATAATCTTAAGAACCTGGGATGGGTTAATCTTTTATTTGCTTTAGATAATCTCAATTGAGGATCGGGAAATGTGATCCAGATTTCATCTACTTCTCCGGGTAAAAAATATTGATTGATCTTATCAATTTGTGTTCTTAAAAAAGCCGCATTTGATAATTTATTCACTAAAGAAAATTTTGCTCCCACCCAAAGCCGGTTACCTTTTATATCTACCCCAATAAAATTTTTGTGAGTGTACAATTGCGCAAGGCCTGTAGTATATTCTCCTTTGCCGCAGGCAAGTTCTAATACAATAGCATGATCATTCTTAAAAAATTCATGCCAGGTTCCTTTCATATTTTCCGGGTATTCCAATACATTGGGAAATGTTTTTATCTCTCCAAACCTCTTTAATTTTTTTTGCGCCATAAGTGCGCAAAAATAAGAAGTGAAAAGGGATTCATGAAGATGAATACAGGAAAGTTGATTATTACCTGGTAATCCAATGATTACTGGGCAAAAAAAATAACTTAAAGCAATATGCAATTGCCTATTTCAAATTATTGATAGCGCTTTCCTGTGAAGCTGGAATTTTTTTCATAACCATGCTGATATTTTTGGCCATTTTGCTTTTTTGGTCAAGTATGGTTTCAGTCTTATTACTATCTAATGCGCTTTGATCATTGTTTTTACGCATGTTCATTACCAGGTTTTTTAAGTCCTCATCTGCATTTTTTGATGCCTGTACCATGATTAAAACTGCAATAGCATCTATATCATGT